>CAYZKI010000012.1:9694-21167 GCA_964478745.1 uncultured Bacteriovoracaceae bacterium | reverse complement strand
GCCCTGAGTTCCCTGGTTCCCAATTACCCTGAGACCGGGAGGACGGGGTCGAGGCAGACGAGGCAGACGAGGCAAACAAGGCAGACGAGGCAAACAAGGCAGACGAGGCAAACAAGGCAGACGAGGCAAACGAGGCAGGCAAGGCACCCTCGCCCCTAGATCGAGATCATCGTCACGGCGAAGATCAGGAGCGCGCCCGCGAGCATCTGCATGGGCTCGAGCGAGATATCCAGGACGAGCGCGTTCAGGATGACGGCGCTGACCGGGAACAGGAGCTCCGCGATCGTGGCCACGCTGGCTGGGGTCCGCTTCAGGCCGGCGTAATAGGCGACCATCGCGGCGAGTCCCGGGACGAAAGCCATGTAGAGAAGCCAGCGCGCCATCTGGAAGTCGCGCAGCGTGTTCCACGGGACCGCCTCCTCCTGGAACGAGTAGATGATCGTCAGCGCGAATAGCCCGAAGACGAAACGCCAGAAGGTGATGACCAGGTAATCGGATTTCTGCGCGACGGATCGTCCGGCCACCGTCGCCGCCGCCCACAGCCCTGCCGCACCGAGGGCATAGAGCGCGCCGACCGACTTGAGATCGAGCTCGCTCTGAAGGGCGGCCGTAAGGCCCATCTCAGGGAAGCTCAGCATGGCGGCGGAGACGAGCGCGAGCGACGACCAGAGGTAGAACTTGCGCGAAGGGCGCTCTCCCAGGAACTGGTAGGCCATCAGCACGACCATGACCGGCTGGAGCTTCTGCAGCAGGATCGCGACCGAAGGGTTCACGAGCTCGAAGCTTTCCGTGAAGAGCACGGTGGCGAGCGCGGAGCCCCCGGCGCCGATCAGGATGAGCGCGCTCCATTGCCTGCGCGTGAAGTCGAGGAGCTGGGCGCGGCGGTGGGGGAGGAACATGGCGGGCAGGAGCGCCAGCACGACGATCACATGCTCGATGAGCACGATGAGCGTGGCATCGAGCGACTGCACCGCGGGCAGGCGGAACAGGGCGTCCGTGGCCCAGAGGATGGCCGCGAATCCGACTAGGAGCGGGCCTGCTTGCTTTCGGAGAAACATGGAGAACCCTGTCCCTGGGCGACGATCCCGGTTGTGATCCCGGACGGGGCTTCCGGCCGCGCCTGGCTCCACCAGCGCTCGAAATTCACGAGCGCCTGCTCCGCCATCGCCTTGCGAATTCCGTCCTTCTTGAGTCCCATCATCTCAGAAAACAGGCCCGGATCGAAGAGGCCGAAGTGGGCGTTCGCGGGCTGGTAGGACTTCGGGTCCGAGCCCGTGACATGCCTGAGCAGCGCGCCGAGCGCGGTGTTCGCGGGAGGCGCGGAGTGAGCCACGCCGCGCAGGCGCTGGAGCATGAAGTTCGCCGCCAGCAGCCCGCACGCGGCGGACTCGAGGTAGCCTTCCACCCCGGTGATCTGCCCGGCGAGGTACACGCCCGGATGGCCCTTCAGCGAGAGGTCCGCCCGAAGGACCTTCGGTCCGCAGACGTAGGTGTTGCGATGGATGGAGCCCAGGCGCAGGAACTCGGCCTTCTGCAGCCCGGGGATCAGCCGGAACACGCGCGCCTGCTCGCCGTACTTCAGCTTGGTCTGGAAGCCGACGAGATTGTACGCGGTCCTGGCCCGGTTCTCGGGGCGGAGCTGGACTACCGCGTACGGGCGCCTTCCCGTGCGCGGGTCATCGAGGCCCACGGGCTTCATCGGGCCGAAGCGCAGGGTGTCCCGGCCGGTCGCGGCGATAGCCTCGATGGGCTGGCAGCCCTGGAAGAACTTCTCCTTCTCGAAGGCTTTCGGAGGGACCTTCTCGGCCAAGGTCAGCGCGTCGATGAACGCGTTGTACTCCTCCTCGTTCATCGGGCAGTTCAGGTACGCTTCCTCGCCGCCCTTGTCGTAGCGGTTCGCGAGGAAAGCGACCTCGAGATCGATGGTCGAAGCGTCGATGATCGGCGCGATGGCGTCATAGAAGTAGAGATCGTCGGCGCCGGTGGCCTTGGCGATCCACGCGCCCAGCCTGTCCGAGGTCAGCGGTCCCGTGGCGAAGAGGGTCGGCGCGTCCGTGAACGGCGCGTCCACCTCTCCTGGCGCGAACGTCACGTTCGGATGGCTGCGCAGGCGGGCGGTGATCTCGGCGGAAAACACCTCGCGGTCCACCCCGAGAGCTTCCCCCGCGGGCACGGCCGCCTTGTTCCCGGCTTCGAGGATCAGCGAGCCCATCCGGGTCATCTCGGCCTTGAGCATCCCGGGAGCGCTGTCGGGCGCCTTCGACTTGAGCGAGTTGCTGCAGACGAGCTCGGCGAAGCCATCGGTCTTGTGCGCGGGGGTCATTCGCGCCGGGCGCATTTCGTGGAGGACCACCTGAACGCCGCGCGAGGCGAGGAAATGCGCGGCTTCGCTGCCCGCGAGACCCGCTCCGACGATATGGACGGAATTTGACATGCTGCTTCTTTAACACAGGCTCCGGGCCCGTTAAACTTGGGAAGTGAAGCTTGCCGAAGCTTTGGAAAGCTACCTCAAGTACCTGCGCGGCTCCCGCCGCGCCAGCGAACACACCCTCAGGGCCTACCAGATCGATCTCGAGCACTGGTTGGGGCATCTTTCCGCCCGCCGGAAGATCCAGAGCGTCGAGGAGCTGGGCGAGCGGCTCGAGCCTGGGGACGTTCGATCGTATCTCTCGGACGAGCTCGAGAAGAAGGAGCGCTCCTCCGTTTGCCGCAGGCTTTCGGCCATCCGCTCCTTTATACGCTTTCTCCGCCACCGGGAATGGATCGGCAGGGATGTCGGCGTCCTGATCCCGACCCCGAAGATGAAGCGCTCGCTTCCCAGGTTCCTGAAGGTCGAGGAGACGCTGGAGCTCGTGGAGTCGCCCGATGTCTCGCAGAGGCTCGGACGCAGGGACCGCGCGCTCCTCGAGATCCTGTACGGCTGCGGCCTGCGCGTCAGCGAGGCCGTGGGCCTGAACGTCGGCGACGTGGATCTGAAGCAGGGCTGGGTTCGGGTCATGGGGAAGGGCTCTAAGGAGAGGACCGTGCCGTTCGGCAAGCCCGCGCGGCAGGCGCTCGAGGTCTGCCTGCGCGAGCGGCAAGACCTTTCGGCCGAGGCGCCCGTCTTCGTGAACGTCCGCGGAACCCGGCTGACGGCCCGAAGCGTCGGCCGTATCCTCAACAAGCACCTGGTGCGCCTCGCGGCCTCCAAGAGCCTGTCGCCCCACGGGCTTCGTCATAGTTTTGCCACCCATCTCCTAGCGGCCGGCGCGGATCTCCGCACGATTCAAGAGCTTTTAGGCCACGCCCGCCTCTCGACCACGCAGCGATATACCCATGTTGATCTTGGGGCCCTCATCGACGAATATCGTGAAGCGCACCCTCTCAACCAAAAGCGAAAGTGATCCGCATTAAATGGATGCTCTGGTCGATTTTCTGCTGAATTTCCACGGACCGACACCCTACTTCCTGGTGTTCGGCATCCTGTTGCTTTGCGGCCTGGGGCTGCCCATCCCCGAGGACATCACGCTCTTCGCCGGCGCGGTGCTCGCGTACTACGGCATCGCGGACGTCTGGCTGATGATCATCATCTCCTTCGTGGGCGTGATGGTCGGCGACTCGATCATCTTCCTGCTGGGCTCCCGTTACGGGCGCAAGCTCACGAAGAAGGGGATCTTCAAGAAGCTCCTTCCGGAAGACCGCCTGAACCTGGTGCAGAAGCGGTTTCACAAGCAAGGCAACCGGCTCATCTTCTTCGCGAGGTTCATGCCGGGGCTTCGCGCTCCGATCTTCTTCTCCGCCGGGACCCTTCACCTGCCGTTCCGCGTTTTCTTCTTTTACGACGGGCTGGCCGCGTTCCTCAGTGTTCCCCTGATCATCGGGGCGGTATACTATTTCGGCGACAGTCTCGAGTGGATCGTCCGCGTCATCCAGCGCGCCGAGTACGGTCTGATCTTCGTGATCTTCGGCGCGATCGCCGCTGTCGCCGGCAAGTGGTACATCACCCACCGGAAACTGAAACGAACTGCCTAGCGGAACTGATTTTGAAAAGCTTCACGCGAGTCCTCATCCTTGTTTCGGTTTTCGCTGCGGGACAGCTTTCCTGCGCGCAGCCCAGGCCCGAGGCTCCGGAGCCGCGTCCTCAGGATGGCGCGCAGGCGCCCTCCGGTCCCGTGGCCCCCGCTTCCGGCAAGGCCGCGTCCGAGCCCGCGCCCGCTCACAAGGACGAAGCCGCGGCCCAGCTCAAAGCCTGGTGCGAGCAGGCCGACGGGGCGGTGAAGGACCTGAAATGGAACGTCTCCGCCTGCGAGGGCCTGAGCTGGGAGATCTGGGGCCATTCGGTGCAGGGCCGGCCTCTGGTCTACGCCTCGTTCGGCGATCCGGCCGCCCGCAACACCACGCTCGTCTTCTCGATGGTTCACGGAGACGAGGTGACGCCCCTGTACGTCGGCCTGAAGCTCGCGCAGTGGATGCGCGAGAACCAGAGCCGGTTTCCCGGCACTCGCATCGTGATCGCGCCCCTGGTGAACCCGGACAGCTTCTACCGCAAGCCGCGCACGCGCACGAACGCGCGCGGCGTGGACGTGAACCGCAACCTTCCCACCGCCGACTGGAACGCGAACGCGCTCAAGTTCTGGAAGACGAAGTTCTCGTCCAACCCGCGGAGATACCCCGGACGCAAGGCAGGGTCGGAGCCCGAGACCGAGTTCCAGGTCGAGCTGATCAAGAAAGTCCAGCCCCAGAAGATCCTGTCGATCCATGCTCCGCTCAATTTCATGGACTACGACGGCCCTTCGAACCTGACGCTCGCGCGGTTCCCGAAGGAGTACGTTCGGGAGTGCCTGAAGCTGCGCTCCAGGCTCAAAGCCGTTTCCGGCGGGTTCTTCCCGGGCTCGCTCGGCAACTACGCCGGGCAGGAGCGGGGCATTCCCACCCTGACGCTCGAGCTCCCCACGGCGAACGCCGACAAGGCCGATCTCTACTGGCAGCGCTTCAGCACGGGTATCCAGACGATGATCGAGTTCGCGGTTCCCGATCTCGCGGGCGCCGGGCGGCCCGATCGCGACGAGAAATGGGCGAAGCAGTAGGCTCTTGAGACCTAGGCGGATCGGCCGCCGCGGGATATGGTGTCGGAAGAATCGTCCCTTATGGCTTCTTTCCACCGCCCCATCACGTCGAGACCCTGGCTCGTCCTGCCGATCATCGTGTTCCTCGTGCTGCTCGCGCACGGGGCGACGCTCGGCCTCACCGATGACGAGGCTTACTATTGGGCGCTCGCGCAGGAGTGGCGGTGGGGCTTCGCCTACCATCCGCCCATGGTGCACTGGATGATCTCGGTTTCCGAGCTCCTGTTCGGCTGGATGACGGACCGGCCCGAGGAGATCTGGGTGAGGCTGCCCGCGGCCGCCTGCGCAGCGGGCTCGCTCGGGTTCGGCATGGCGTGGATGGACGCGGCGGGCGCGCATTGGGGAAGGCTGTGGAAAGGCGGCCTGGCTTCGCTTTCGTTCGCGGGGTTTTTCGCGCTCTCCTGGATGATCGTTCCCGATCTTCCGCTCTTCCTCGGCTGGACCATGGCCTTCTACGCCACGTGGAAGCTCTGCTTCGGCGCGAGCCACTCGCATCTCAAGCTCGGATATCCTCTGCTCGTCGCGGGGATCGCGATCGCGATGCTCTCGAAGTTCTCCGCGGTCCTCGCGGCGGGGTCGGCGGGGCTCGCGCTCCTGCTTTGGGCGCCGAGAGCGGTGAAGATCCGCGGCGCGCTGGCGATCGCGCTCGGACTTCTCATCGCGGGCATTCCCATCCTGATCTGGAACCTCGACCACGATTGGTTCTCGGTCCTCTATCAGTCGAAGGGGCGGCATCAGGGCGCGGGCATGTCGCTCGCGCGGTTCGGGCGCTTCTGGGCGGTTCAGCTCGTCGTCGCGGGTCCCTGGCTCGTGTGGTTCTGCTTCTCGCTCTTCCGCCGCGCCGAGCGCCCCCTGCGCTACGCCGCAGCGTGGATCTTTCCCGGCCTGATCTTCTGCATTCAGCCGTTGTTCTCCGATTTCAAGCCGCATTGGGCGTTCATCGTCTGGTGGCCCGCGGCGCTCGCGTTGGGATGGGCTTATGCCTCCGCGCACGAGATCCGCGACCGACGCCTGGCCCGCTGGCAGAGCCGTTACGGGATCGCGCTCAGCGTCCTGATCCTCGCTGCTTGCCATATCCCGCTGCAGTCGCTGGTCAGTCGCGGGCTTCTGGGAAGGGACGCGGACCCGCGCATGGACGTCACCAACGACATGTACGGCTGGGACCGGCTGCCCGGATTCCTCTCGGAGAAGCTCGGGGCCGCGGAGTCCGATCTCATCCCGGTCGCGGCCTCGCGCTATCAGACGGCCTCGCAGGCCGCGTTCGCGCTGGGAAGCACCAACTTCGTGGCGCTCGTGCCGCGCGAAGCGCCGATCCGGGACGAATGGGCGAGCCTGAACTCGCTCGATCCGAGCGACGCCGTCGGGCCCGAGTGGCCGCGCGTGCTCGCGCCGATCGTCTACGTCGCCGACAACCGCTATGATCTCCCGCCCGCGTTCCGGGACACCGAATGCACGGACCTCGGCCGCGCCGAGACTTTCCGGTGGGGAGTCATGGCCCGTTGGATCCAGGCGTGGCGATGCGTGCCGGCGACCGCGAAGTGAGCCGCGTGCTTATTCGCTATTGATCGTGCGGACGAGATCGTTGCGGATCCATCCCTCGATCTGCGGGGCGGGGATCGCCGCGGCGGCGGCGGTCTTCGGCTTGATCCGGAACCAGCGGTCCTGCCACGCCGTGATCACGTACCGGGTCTCGGGGTCGGCGATGCCGACGAGCGAGAAGTCGATGCCGGGGCCCGAGCGGATCTTCGCGTTCGCGATGGCGGGCTGAACGAGCATGTTCGTGATGGTCGGCGCCACGCCCGTCAGCTCGGGCTCGGCCTCGATGCGGGCCTCGGGCTTCGGGGCGATCCGGGGCTCGGGTGTCCTCGCTTCAGGCTGCATCTGGCGGATCGGGGCCATCGCGCGGGCGCGGACTTGATCGCTGATGCGGCTGGCGGCGGCTTCGACGGCCTGATCGCGGTTGGCGCCGGGCGCGTGGGCCGCGGGGGAGATGGGCTGTGTCGCCGCCGCGGGCTGGATCGGGCTCTGTGCCGGGCGGGCGCCCGGAGTCGAGGCGCGATTCAGGAGCTCGCGGCCCTGGAGGTAGAAGTAGATGCCGGAGCTCACGGTGGTCACGCCGGCGATCACGATCGCGGCCGGCAGGAGCCGCGCCTTGATGTCGAAGCCGATCTTCGGGAGCGAGGGCATCGTGAAGGTGAAGCGGGTCGATCCTTCGGGGATCTCGGGGAGCGCGGCCGGGAGCACGTTCGGGATCCCGAAGGTCGTGTTCGGCGGGGTGGCGAGCGGAGCGTTCTGCGCGATCCACGCGGGCGCGCCGGCGGCCGACGCTCCCGACGGAAGCCCTTGAGGGGCTGTGGCCGTCGCCTGCGCCGGGGCGGGTGCCGCGGCCACGAGGTTTCCGAGGGCGTCGATCGACTTCTGGCTCATCAGCGTCTGCTCATGATTCTCGGTGCTGAGGATCCTTTCGCCGGTCGGCGCCCCATGCACCTTGATCACGTTCACTTCGGCGCGCCGAATGAGCGCGAAGCCCGCGCACTTGAAGCAGCGGGAGAATGACCAGCCCGTACCCAGGCGTTCGTCGGCCACGGCGAGATTGGTTCCACAGTGAGGACAGCTCCAGCGCATAGTTTTCCCTACTTTCCCCTGACTATTAGGATCAGGGAGCAGCGGAGGGCGGGTCAATGGGTAGAAGCTGCCGAGGCGGGCACGGCAGGCAGGCCGGCTGCGGGCGCAGGTGCGGTGGCAGTAACAGGTGCGGTTGCAGGTGCGGCTGCCGGGGCTGGCGCCGCGGCCGCTTGCGCCGGGGCGCGGGCCGCCTCCACTGCCGCGGGGGGCGCGACCCTTGAGTCGGGCCCGGTATCGACCTTGGCCGTCAACGGCTTGGCGGATTCGGCGAAGGGGATCGAGTCAGCCGACGGGCGCATGATGCGCAGGACGACCCGGCGGTTCTTGGCCATCGCGGCCTCGTCGAGGGTTCCGGCGGGAGTGCGCTCCACCGCCGCGGGGCGGGTGTCGGCGTAGGCGATCGCGGTCAGGTGATCGGGCTCGTACCCGCGGTCGAGGAACATGCGGACCACGCGAGCCGCGCGGGCACCCGAGAGCTCCCAGTTGGAAGGGAAGGTACCGGCGAGGATCGGACGGTTGTCGGTGTGGCCCTCGACCACGATCTTGAACTTCTGCTTCTCGTCCTTCTGGCGCGCGGTAATGCCGTTGATGAGGCGGTTCAGGACCTCCTGGCCGCCGGGCTTCACGTCTGCGCTCAGCGTATCGAAGAAGACGGTCGACTGGAACACGACCGAGACGCCGAGCGGATCGGAGCTTACGACGGTATCCTTCTCGACGCCCGCCTCCTGCAGCACCTGGGTGACGAAGAGCGCGAGGTCCTTCGTCGGGGACTGGTAGTTTCCGCCGAACTGCTGGGCGATCGACGACTTGAAGCTGTCGTACTTGGACTCGTCGAGCTTGGCCATGCTGAACATCATGACGAAGAAGCCGCAGAGCAGCGTCATCATGTCGGCGTACGAGATGAGCCAGTTGCTCTCGTCGTGATCCGAGCCCGACTTGTGCTCCTGCTCCTTCGAGCGGTACTTGTGCTGGTTCTCAAGCTCCTTGGCGGACTTGAGGAACTTCTTCACCGGCATGGGTTACGCCGCTTCCTTCTTCCTGACGACGCGCTCGCTCGGGGTGAGGAAGGAGTTCAGGCCTTCGCGCATCGAGATCGGGTTGACCTGCGACTTCAGCATGCAGGCACCCTCGACGATCATCTTGCGGAGCGTGACCTCCTCGACGGTGCGTTCAGTGAGGTTCTCGGCGATCGGGATGAAGACTAGGTTGGCGAGCGCGATCCCGTAGAGAGTGCCGATCAGGCCGATCGACATGGCCGGGCCGATAAGCTTCTGGCTGTCGGGCTGGCCGATCTTCTGGAGAAGCGCGATCATCCCGAGCGTGGTGGCCAGGAGGCCGAACGCCGGGGGGAACTTCCCGATGGTGCGGAACATGTTCGCCTCGTGCAGGTAGCGCGACTCGGTGGTCTTCACGCGCTGCTCGAGGGTGGTGCGGATCTCCTGCTCGTTCAGGACGCCCGTGGCGACGAGCTCCACCGCTTCGCGCAGGAACTCGTGCTTGATGGTGGGGATGGCCTCCTTCAGGCCGGAAACTCCCAGGCTCGCCTTCTTGTTCAGCTCCAGGATCTGCTGGATGACGTCCTGGTAGTTCGACTTCTTTCCGCCGAGCACCCGGCTCACGAACACCTTGACCAGGAGCAGGACCTTGTTGATCGGGAAGGAGATGCTCGCCGCCGCGAGCGTGCCGCCGACCACGATGATCAGCCCGTGCATGTCGAGGAAGTAGGCGATGTTGTCCGTGGTCTCGCTCAATGCCAGGTACATGACCGCGAAGCCGGACATGACGCCGAAGATCGATGAGAAGTTCATTTTACGCAGCCTCCTTCTTCAAGGCCGTTTTCCAAAGCTGGTACTGGCTGATCACGTAGTTGTCGTCGAGCTCGCGCAGGCGGCCGACCAGGCCGCGGACGCACGACTCCATGAAACGGAGCCGCGTGCTCGGGGTATGGGCCAGGAACTCGGTGAAAGCTTCCTTGGACAGATAGAAGAGCTGGCAGTCCGTGAGGGCGCGGACGGTGGCGGAGCGGGGATTGTCGTCGATCAGCGACATCTCGCCGAAGAAGCTCCCTTCCCCGAGCTCGCACACGTCGTAGGTCTCGCCCGTGAGCTTGTTGTTCTTGTAGACGCCGACCCTGCCCTGCAGGACCAGGTACAGTCCCCAGGACAGCTCGCCCTCGATGATGATGTTCTCGTAAGCCTCGACGGTCCCGCTGATGCCCTTCTGGATGAGCACCGAGAGCTCGTCCTCGCTGAACGGGGCCAGGAGCTTGATCTCCTTGAGTAGCGGCACGGTCGGCTTCTGGATTGTCCTGGTGCCCATGCGCTATCCCGTCATCCTCTTCAGGGCCGTCGCGGTCTGCTCGCCGGGGCCGCCCGTGCCTACGGTGCCCGCGGGCATCGTCTCGATGAAGCCGGTGTTCACGTTCGACTCGGCGAACATGCGCTCGTTGGTCTCGATCAGGTTGATCAGGCCCTCGTTCGCCATGAGCTTCATGCGGTTCAGGACCTTGCGCTCGACGGCGGAGTAGGTCTCGCGGCTGGTGACGCCCACCGCGCCCAGCTCTTCCTCGAGCTCGACGATGAGCTCCTTCGGCGACTTGGCGAAGATGGCCTCGCGGATCTCGGCCGGAGCGCCCTTCAGGAACTGGAGGAGCTCGTCGTGCTTGAGGCTCAGGATCACCTCGAGGAGCTGGTTGTCGCGCAGGAAGCGCAGGGTGTCGGTGCTCACGAGCTTCGACTTCACCACGCGTGCGCTCTCGGGGTTGCTGATCTCGAGGTTCTTGACGACCACGCGCTGCATGGCGGGGCCCGTGCGCTCGAGCAGGCTGACCAGGACTTCGGAGCCCGGCAGCGCCTCGGTGTTGAGGCGGGGGTTCTCGCGGCGCTTGCGCTTGAGGGCGTTCGCCACGTTGAAGATGTAGTCGCGCGGCAGGTAGTCGATGCGCGAAAGCTCGGTGAGGAGCCGCATCCGGACGTCCTCGTCGAGCTGGGCGTAGATCGCCGCGCGCTTCTGCGGGTCGCATTGGGTGAGGACGATCGACTTGACGGTGAGCGACTCGTTGCGGATCAGTTCGAGGATCTGGAGTCCGTCCATCTCGGCCAGGAAGTCGAACAGGTTCGAGGAACGGTTGCCCATGACGATGAGCTTGCCCGCCACGGTGCGCGAATGGAGGCGCTTGAGCAGGTCGAGCTTCTCGTCGTCCTCGAGCTCGATCGGGTTCTTCGCGTAGAAGTCCATCAGCTCGGAGAGGTCCGACTGGAGGCTGGGGTCGCGGAGCATGTCGACCACGATGCCTTCGCCGAAGATGTGGATGTACTGCGAGGTGACTTCAACGCCTTCCTCGGTGAGGATGCGCGAGAAAACGTACTTGGCCACCCTGGGCTGCTGGGCGAAGATGCTCATCAGCTCCTCGGAGAGCTTCTCGATCTCGTAGCGCCGCGCGAGCAGCTGGCCGCGCTCCGAGCCTGACAGCGATTCGGCGGCCGGCGAGGCGGCCTGAACGGGGGCCGCTGCCAGGCCCTGGGTCAGGTCGGACGGGAGCGGGGTGTTGAGGATCTTGCTGATCGAGGTCGAGCCCTGCTTCGAGCGCAGGGTCGCCAGCGCGATGAAGATCAGCAGCGAGAGGATCGAGCAGGCGAAGATCGCGCCGTAGAGCTTGAACTTCTGCAGTTCGGCCTGGACCGCGTCGCCGTTCTCGACGCGCTCGATCTTCTCGAAGCGCTCGAAGCGCTCCTGCTTGAGGT
>CAYZKI010000012.1:0-9684 GCA_964478745.1 uncultured Bacteriovoracaceae bacterium | reverse complement strand
AGGTTGTTCTCGGAGCGGCTGTCGGTCGTGTTGTTCGAGCTCGTGTTGTTGCTGGTGCTGTTCTCGCGGTTGTTGCTGTTGGTCGTGCTGTTGAAGCGCGAGTTGACGTCGTTGACGGTCTTGTTGTTCTCGTTCAGCGAGCTCTGGCTCGTGGAGCTCTGCTGGCTGGTGCTCGAGGTCTCGTTCTTCTCGCTCGAGCTCGACCCGGCGAGACCGCGCCCGAACGGCACGGCCGCCCCCGTCGCGATCGCGTACTGGGTCGGCTGCGGGAAGCGCATGGCCTTCGCCGTCAGCTGGACGTTGCGGAAGGAGTTCGTCTTGAGCTTGGCCATCTCGAGCACGTTGGCGCGCTCGTCCGGGGTCAGGCTCTCGTCCATCAGCAGGGTACCCGAGATGTTGCGGATGCGGATCGCCACGCTTCCGTCCTGGATGAACTCGCCGATGGCGCCGAACTGCGCCTCCTCGGCGTTCACCACCTCGGTGTCGATGTTGAAGTCCGCGAGCACGCACTGCTGCGGGCAGAACTTCTCGAAGAGCTCGGTGATAGTCGCCTTGAACTGGCGGGCCGCGCGCTCCCGGAGTTCCGCAGCCTTGCCTTCGGAGCCGATCGGCAGCGGGAAGTGCGCGAGCTGCGTGTCGATCTTCACCGGGTAGTCGAGCGTGTCGAGATAGGTTTGGAGCAGGTCGGTCAGCTTGGATCGCGAGACCGGCCCGACCTTGTCGTTCACGAGAAGCTTCAGCCGCGCGCTCGAGGGCGCGAGGTCGGTGGAACGGGTGTTGATCTCGTCGAAGCCGGGAGCGATCTCTTCCGCGACCGCCAGGTCGACCTCGACGTTCACGTCGAGAAGCTTGCATTCGTCCTGGCAGTACTTGTTCAGCACCGGCTCGATCAGGGCGCGGATCTGGCCCTCGGCCACGCGCTTGGCGTAGTCGACGGGGCCGGAGGAAGGAGCGGCCAGGGCGGCGGCCGAGAGAAGAAGCGGAAGGGCTTTGAGCGCGAACTTGATCATTGTGAAGCAAGCCCCCGTTTCTGCACCTTGCGGTCGATGAAGCGCTTCAGCGACAGATTGGTCGGGTCGAAGCGCAGCGACTGCTGCCACGACTTGATCGCCAGGTCGATCTTGCCCAGGCGCTCGAGGCAGGTGCCTCTCATCGCGTGGAGCTTGGGATCGGTCGGATAGAGCCGGACCATCTCGTCGATGTCCAGGAGCGCGGCCTCGAAGCGGCCCATCCGGTAGAGCTGCTTGATGCGGTCGATGCCCGCGAGGTAGCTCGCGCTCGAAGCGTGGTCGGGCAGGCTGTCGGCCGACGGAGCGAGGCCCAGGCCGTCCTCGATGGAGCGGCGGCGCTCGGCGTCCTCGGGCACTCCCTGGGGCATGCTGGACACGATCTCGCGGTCGGAGTACCCCGCGCGCCTCTCCTTATATGTCTCGTCGAGCACGCCTTCCCCTGCGAGGGAGGCGGGGGAGCGGCCCGCGCCGTCGCGGAAAGCGGGGTTCACCGGGATCACGAAGTCGGTCATGCCCTGGTCCACCCGGGGAAGCTCGACCTCGATCGATCGGTCGCCCTTCTTGGTTCGAAGGATCATGTGGCTGTTCTGGGGGTCCATGCTCGGGTCGGCGTACTGGCCCGAGAAAGGATTGGCGATGGGCTTGGAAGGGCCCTTCTCGCCGTTGTCCGTCGCAAAGACCTTGCTCATGGTCGAGCACGCGCTTCCGCCTGCCACGGCGGTGGCGAGCAGGGTAAGAAGCAGGTCTTTGTTCCGTTTCCTAATCAATCTTTCTCCCCGTCATCAGAACATCAGGCTGATGCCCAGCCCGTACTCCACTCCCGACACCGCGGTACCCGTCGTGTCCGTGCCCAGGAACGCCGTCGACTTCGGCCGATAGCCGAAGTTCGCGGTCACCGCAGACTTCTTGCCCAGGCGCCACTCGTAGCCCGCGCGCAGCAGGCCGCCGAGATATCCGCTCGTGTAGGTGCCGCCGATCCCGGCGAACACGCTCCCGCGCGGCTTGTTGAAGTTCTCTTCCTCTCCGATCAGGTTCCACGCGTGCATGAAGAGCAGCGTGATGTTGAAGCCCGAGTAGAGGTTCTGCTCGTCGGCCGCGGTCGTCGTGCTGCTCACCAGCGAGGAGGCGTCGAGCAGGTAGTTGAACTCGAAGCCGACCTCCTTCTTGCGGTTGTCGTAGCGCTCCATCATGCGGAAGCCGAAGGCGATGCAGCCCGTGGTCGTGCCGACGTTCGGCTCGAACAGGTAGTAAACCGTTCCGCGGTACTGGATGGTCGGGATGTACTCGCTGGAGCGGCGGGCCTCGTCGGCCTGCGAGAAGTCGACGCCGCGGCGATAGGCGGCCGCGCGCGAGGTCTCGCTGTTGTAGCTGCGGGACCAGACGACGCCTCCGGACTCGGGGTCCGAGATGTACATGGACAGGACCAGGCCCGTGGGCTGGTAGGAGAAAGCGACGTCCATGAAGTTCGCGATGCCGGCTACTTTCGCGATCCGCGAAAGCTCGGCGGGATTCGTATCGGGCGAGGTGATCACCACCTGGTCGCCGTTGAGCGTCGTGCGCTTGGCCTTGCAGGCCAGGCACTGGATCACGCGCGACTTCGTGCTGCGCATGATGCGCTCGGTGATCAGCAGCTCCATGTGCTGCTTGAAGCTCGCGGGAACGTTCTCGCTGACGGCGATGTTGCGGATCGAGACGTCCTTGAGCCCGGTCACGTTGCCGTTCTTGAGATCGAACTCGAAGTCGCCCATCACGTCCTCGAGGACCTCGTAGAAGTTGCGAGCCTTCTCGTCTTCGGCGCGCGCCTGCGGCGCGAGCGCGAGCGCGGCGCACGAGAGCATCGCGATCGCGAGAATCTGAGATGCGAATTTTCGAAAAAACCGTGAATGCACCCTGACTCCTTAGATGGCCTTTATGGGGCCTCAGGGTTCTTTTCGGACTCAGGCCCTGAACTCTTGAAGTTTCTTGCCTGGAATCTTGGGGTTAAGGGCGTTTGACAGCCGCCGCTCAGTCAGAAGACTGGCATTTTTGATTTAACGACTGGGCGATTTTTGCCGACACGTGACCGAGTGCGTTTCTTGGGAAACAGACTTGGAAAAGCGGGAAGAACGCGGAAGGCCGCGTTTTTACGGGTAACTCTCGGCCTCGGCGCGGCCGTGTTCCTGTTTGTTAATGATACGGCGACCACCGAGATCGCGCCGCCGCCGCCGCCCCAGCCGCCGGAATACCTCAAGGTTCCGCACCCGGCGGGCCAGGACCTCCTGGATCTCCAGGCCGTGCTCCGCGTCCAGGGCGCCCCCTCCCCGGAAAGCATGAAAGATTGCGACGCCGACTTCCGCAGGCTCGCCAAGCTGACGGCGAGCAAAGAGGAGCTTCGCGCGGGAACCCGCGAGATCGTGGCGAAGGATCCGGTTAAGTACCACTGGTGCTTCTATCACAAGATGGCGGAGGTCGAGGCGAAGCTCAAAGCCGACTCGTTCCTCGACGAGCGTCAAAAAACCACCTTGGACGCGTACGAGTTCCTGGTCCCCGTCGCGCGCGTCTTCCTCGCCGAGTTCAGGGACAGCCGTTATCTGCGCTATGCCTCGAGCCACTACAAGCGCGTGAGCGAGTGGATCTTCTTCCGCAAGCTCGAGCTTTCGCCCCAAGGCACTGTCGAGCTCGTCGAGGCGGCCAATCCCTTCGGCCTGTATCGCACGCCCGAGGACGGAAACGTCCCCGCGCCCGAGTCGATCGCCGAGAAGTACGGGGTCGGCGGCGAAGTCAAAGTGGGGAAGGGCGAAGTCCAGGCCGCCGAGCCCGCGCGCGCTCCAGCGGCGGCCGCGCCCGCTCCGGAGTCGCCCGGACCGGCCGCAGCCGCAGCCGCAGCTACAGCTGCAGCTACTTCCGCCACGCCCGAGCAGGCAGCGAACCCGGCCCCTGCGACAGCGCCGCCCGCGTCGGATCTCTCCGCCGTACCGATGCCGGATCCCGGGTTGTTTCCGGATCGGCAGCCCACGTCGCAGGCATCTCCATCCCCGTCGCCTTCACCGTCTCCTTCGCCGTCGAAGTGAATCGATGCGGAAGCTGATCTTACTTCTCACCGCCCTCTTGTCCGCGTCCGTCGCCAGAGCGGAGGATGTGACCTGCACGATCAAATCGGTGGCGCGCTGCGCTTGCCCAGCCAGCATGTCGGTGGCCTGCCCGCACGCATCCGGGTACATCGCGAACGAGCAGAAGGTGAAGTCGGCCACATTCCTGTTTGTGTCCGCATCCGGCAAAGAGAGAACCCTCGTGATCGCGAATCCTCGAGAGGGCATTCGAAACTACTACGCGGCTCAGTACAACGACGAGGTGAGGGCTGAGATCGCCAGGTTGGGTTTGCGCCTGGGCGACGGAGACCGGGTTTCGCTCCAGAGCTTCGTCTCGGACTCGAAGCCGAGGTTGTACCGGGACCCCCACAGGAAAGCCTCAGCGGAGTAGCGTAGACACGCCTTCGCCGCTTCCGCGCGAATTTCGCAGGGCCCGCGCTGTCGCGGGCTTGCGCCCTCCTCGGGGCCTATGCGATGACCAGGGGGTGTCGAACCTCGTGAAGGAAATGCTTGCCGGAAAGCGCCTGGCGCTCGCGCGCCTGATCTCGAAGGTCGAGAACCGCGACGGCGACCTTCCCGCGCTCATGCAGGAGCTCTATCCGAAGACGGGCAAGGCCCAGGTCTGGGGCATCACGGGCCCTCCCGGCGCGGGCAAGTCGACGCTGGTCGATCAGATCGCCAGCCGCCTTCGCAAGGCGGGCAAGAAGGTCGCGGTCGTCGCCGTCGACCCGTCGAGCCCGTTCACGGGCGGCGCGATCCTGGGCGACCGCATCCGCATGCAGAAGCACGCCGGTGATCCGGGAATCTTCATCCGTTCGCTCGGGACCCGCGGGAAGCACGGCGGGCTTTCGCACGCGACCAAGGAAATCGTCCTGGTTCTCGATGCCGCGGGCTTCGACGTCGTTCTCGTCGAGACGGCGGGCGTCGGCCAGACCGAGCTCGACATCCTCCAGCTCGCACAGACGGTGGTCGTCGTGCTCGTTCCCGAGAGCGGCGACTCGATCCAGGTGATGAAGGCGGGGCTGATGGAGATCGCCGACGTCTTCGCCGTGAACAAGTGCGACCGGCCCGAGGCCGATCTCATGGTCCGCGAGCTCATCGCGATGATCGGCCTGAACCCCCACGATGCGAGCTCGTGGATCATCCCGGTGACGAAAACGCAGGCCTCGAAGGGAATCGGCACCGACGAGCTCATCGCCAACATCGAGAAGCACCAGGAGCATCTGACGAAGTCTGGAGCCCGCCAGAGCCGTCAGAGGGACTTTCTGAAGTCCGAGGTTTCAGACATATTAGCTGAGCGCTTGGCTCAGACGTTAAGGGCCAGCTTCGAAACGGCCTCGGGACAGGAGCTGCTCCAAGACCTCATTCAGCGAAAGCTTGACCCCTATAAAGCCGCTGACCTGATCTCCGGAAATTCCTAAAAGCGGTACTAATTCAAAAAACTAACGCAACGCAGCCAGAAGTGGCTTTCTAGTGATTCAATACCTGACTAAAAAGCTCTAAAGTTTGGCTATATCCGACCGAAACGCTCAATGAACAAGGACTCTCATGTGGTGTGAGGGTTCTTGTGGCAGGGGTACAGCAAATTCCTGCCATGACTAACTGCATCTGCGCCCCGAGGCGTTTCGGGGTCCTGTCACTCGTGTACCCACGCGAAAGCTTGGGGGCATGCGCGTCCGGACTCGAACTCTCCGCGGGGCAAACAGGAGAGGTGTATTCATGGGTCTACGCATTGCAACTAATACGCAGTCTTTGGCTGCTCAACGCAACCTGGGCATCAACAACCAGGCTCAAAAGGCCTCGTTGGAGAAGCTGGCTTCCGGAAGCCGCATCGTTCGCGCCGCGGACGACGCCGCGGGTCTCGCGATTTCCGAAAACATGAAGGCTGTCGTGCGATCCGTCCGCCAGGACGTTCGCAACGCGAACGACGGCATCTCGATGATCCAGACGGCTGAAGGCTCGTTGAACGAAGTGGGCAACATCCTGATTCGTTTCCGCGAGCTCTCGATCCAGGCCGCTTCCGACACGATCGGCGACACCGAGCGTGGCTTCATCGACAAGGAAGTTCAGCAGCTTCGGCAGGAAATCGATCGCATCGCCGATGTGACCGAGTTCAACGGCCACAAGCTCCTGAACGGCGACGGCAAGGTGCTCGACATCCAGGTCGGTTACCGCGCCAGCGCGGAAGGCGACCGCTACCAGTTCGACACGAGCAAGACGAACTCCTCGGCATCGGCTCTCGGTATGGACGGAATCTCCGTCGCTACCAAGGAATCGGCTCAGGAGAACCTCGCGAAGATCGACAATGCGCTCAGCATGGTCGTTTCGAATCGCGCGGAGCTCGGCGCGCTCCAGAACCGCCTCCAGTCGACCGTCAGCAGCTTGCAGATCTACGACGAGAACCTCTCGAACGCCAACAGCCGCATCCGCGATGTGGACATGGCTTCCGAGACTGCTGAACTCACGAAGCAGAACATTCTCTCGCAAGCCGGCGTTTCGGTCCTCAGTCAAGCCAACAGCAACAACACTCTCGCGTTGAAGCTGATCTAATGTCTCTCGGCGCAAGCCGAGGGGGGCTGAGGCCCAAGTCAGTCAGTACCAACCACCCTTTGTAGTTAGGGCGGTTCCGGGGGCGGAGGCGGATTTTTTCCGCCCCCGGAACGCCTGACACTTTCAGGGCTTAGGTCATGACGCGCTGCAACATAGCGTAATACCTGCATTTTCTGCTCAAGTATTTCTCGCTCACACCGATAGGTTCAGTGTCAGCCAGGGGATTGGCCCCTGGGGACATCAAGAACGTCTGCTAGTTGTACCTTGCTGTTGCAGTTAGCGGATCCTACGTGTGGCGCGTTAGCGGTATTCCTCCGCACTCTCCAACCAACACAGACGTTTAACCAACTCGACTTCCTTTTCGGGCAAGCGCACGTCCTTGCGTTCGCACGCTCGCGAAGAGGATCTTCCCACGGGTCTACTCGGCCCTGATGCGCGCGTGCGCGACTCGTTCGCACACTCTCGTCTCGGGCATGGCTTGCGGGGAGCGGGGCGGAGTCTCGCCTCGAGTCTGTCTTGTGACTTGGAGTACGTATGGGCTTAAGAATCGCGACGAACATGGCATCCATGTCGGCACAGCGCGCGCTGTCCGGCACCACCGAAAAACAGGCGACCACCTTCACGCGCCTGGCAAGCGGTCAACGCATCACGAAGGCCGGCGACGACGCCGCGGGCCTCTCGATCAGCGAGAACCTGCGCGCGCAGATCCGCTCGATGTCCCAGGCTGAAAGGAACGCGAACGACGGTATCTCGTTCGCGCAGGTCGCCGAAGGCGGCCTGACCGAGATCGGCAACATCATGATCCGTCTTCGCGAGCTGGCCATCCAGGCGGCCTCCGACACGGTCGGTGATACCGAGCGCGGCTTCATCCATCAGGAAGCCGCGAGCCTGATCGGGGAAGTGGACCGCATCGCGAACGTGACCACCTTCAACGGCACGCCTCTCCTGAACGGCCAGGCCGAGAAGTCGGAGCTGCAGTTCCAGGTCGGCACCCGCAACGACGAAGCGGACCGGATCATCTTCGGCACGACCGAGTATGACGTCCGCGCGAGCACGATCGGAGTCGAAGGCCTGAGCTGGGAGAGCGTCGACAGCGCCCGCGAGGCCCTCGGTTCGATCGACAGCGCCATGAGCCAGATCTTCGCTGCTCGTGCGCGCCTCGGTGCCACGCAGAACAAGCTCCAGGCGACGGTCAACAACATCGGCATCGCCAAGGAAAATCTCTCTCATGCCCGTTCCCGCATCGCGGACACGGACATGGCGGCGGAAACCTCGGAGCTCGTCCGCGGAAACATCCTGCAGCAGGCCGGCACCACGGTTCTCGCTCAGGCGAACCTGGCTCCGCAGCAGGCTCTGAAGCTGCTCTAAGAAACGAAAAGGGCGGGGGGCCCGGATGATCCGGACCTCCCGCCCCTTCACTCGGCTCGCGCGCTACGAGCGCGCCTCACCTGAAAAAAATTTTCAAAGTGCGCCTGAACCGAGGCGACATTGGGTCGTCTGCGGTTCTCTTAAGCCACCCCCGGAAGTGCCGAGCTTCCGGGGGTGTATTTTTTCGCTCAGTAGACCTCGTTCGACTCGCACGGAGCGCTTTCGGACTCGTTCCAGCGGACGTGGGCGCCCGAGGCGTCCACTTCCTCGTCGTAGAGCATCGTCATCTTGCGGTTGCCGATGACGAGGCCCGTTCCGGTGCCGTCCGGGACGAGCTCGCCGGTGAGCTCGACGCGAACCTTCGCGAGGAAGGTGGGATCGAGCGGGTGACCGGCTTCGAACTCGTAGTTCGCGCAGCCGGGGCAGCGCAGGGTTTCCTTCTTCGTGATGTTCACGCCGATGATCTGGTTCATGGCCGGATCCTTCAGCTGGAACGCGATCAGCTCGGGAGCGGACTCCTTCACCCAGATGATGCCGTCGCTGAACTCGCAGCGGAGCTCGAACTGCTCGCTGTTGGGATAAATGACGTGACTGGCCTGAGCCACGGTCGCGAAAAACGCCGCGGCAAGGATCGTAAACAGTTTGGACTTCATAAATACTCCTGAAAATGGGGATGACACGGCCCTGTTTATGCGATGCGGCATTTCTTGTAAACAGCCGAATCTGGGGTAGTGTTCCGGCATGAATCCGTGGGAAGTCCCGACATCGGTGCTGGGCGCGGGAGGCGTTTTGATCCACCGGGATCAGGTCCTTCTGGTGCGCGTGAACTACGGCAAGGCCAAAGGACAATGGATCCTTCCCGGGGGGCGGGTCGAAGGCGGAGAGCGCCTCGAAGAGGCCGTTTTGCGCGAGCTTCACGAGGAAACCGGCATCCCCCTCGAGACGGTCGCGGTGGACGGCATGATCGCGGCCCGGCATCGGGTCCTGCCCGGCCAGCGCGCGGACGTTTACTTCCTTTTTCGCCTGAAATTCAGCGATCCGTCCGCCCCGATCCCGGCGAACCTTCGCTGGCCCGAGCAGGAGATCATCGAAGCGCGCTTCTGGCCGGTGCACCAGGCTCTGGCGGCCGTGGAGGATGTCAGGCCGGTTACGAGAGCCGCGATCCAGCTTGCGGCCCATCCGGAGGCCCGGCTTTATCGCAAGGCTCCTCATCGCGAGGGATTTATCCCGGAAGACACACTCTACTGCCCGCTGGAATAGCGCTTCTCCAAGATCCGGAAATCCCGAAGCTTAATCTCAAAAGTTAAGAACAACGCGCTGCATTAAAGTTCTGACGCAGTGCACCGATACGAAGTCATACGGCGCGGAGCGTCAAAGCTCTTCGCCTTAATCGGTACGTTCAAGGAGCAGTTCCATGGGCTTGAGAATATCCACCAACATGGCCGCGATTTCGGCAAATCGCGCGCTTTCGCAAACCACTGAGCAGCAGAACAAAGTTTACCGGCGGCTCGCCACCGGCCAGCGCATCGTCGACGCGGGAGACGACGCCGCGGGACTCTCGATCAGCGAGAACCTGCGCGCGCAGATCCGCTCGATGAACCAGGCCGAAAGGAACGCGAATGACGGCGTTTCATTCGCGCAGGTCGCCGAAGGCGGCCTGACCGAGATCGGCAACATCATGATCCGTC
>CAYZKI010000011.1:18806-21192 GCA_964478745.1 uncultured Bacteriovoracaceae bacterium | reverse complement strand
CTATAGGACGGGTCTGGGCCATGAATACCGAAGTGCGCAGGCTCCCGGGCTGGAGCTACGAGAAGCTCGACCAGAGACAGCGGGAAATCGCCCGGGCGATCTCCGCCGACCCGGCCGCTCCCGGGGCGCTCCTGCTTTCCGAGGTCGAGCCCGTCATCACGATGGGCCGGCGCGCGTGCCCGCAGGATCTTCTTCTTCCGAAGGAAGCCCTTCGCGCGAGGGGCATCTCAGTCTACCCGACCGATCGCGGGGGTTTCGCGACCTACCACGGGCCCGGCCAGTGGGTCCTGTTTGCCGTGGACCGGCTGGATCGCCTGACGGGCGATCGCCGGGGCGTGCGAGCCGCCGTGGAGGCGCTTCTCGGGGGAGCACTCGACCTGGCCCGCCAGTCCGTTCCCGAAGCCGAGATCCGCGAAGGACCCCTGACCGGGGTCTGGACGCCGAGGGGAAAGCTCGCCTCCGTGGGGGTCTACGTCCAGGACGGCATCCTCCTGCACGGGCTTTCGGTGAACGTCTTCCCGACGGAAACAAGCTTCGTGGGGCTCAGGCCCTGCGGCCTGGATGCGGCGGTCGACTATCTTTGGAGCAATAAGCCTGTTTCGGCTTCCAAGACTCAGGATGACGCGGAGTTCTGCGCCGTGGGCGAGAGGCTCGTTTCAGCCGTCAAACGCCGTTTTGATGAGTTGACGGGTACCCGACCCTAGGGCTATAAGATTCGTCTCGTTCCCGATCTTCATGTTGGCTCGTAGCTCAGCGGGAGAGCACTACCTTGACACGGTAGGGGTCGCTGGTTCAATCCCAGTCGAGCCAACCATTTTTGATCTTCGCAGAAGTGTCTTTGTTGCCTGCAGGGCTCATTCGATGCCCCCACGATTGTCGATCTCGTGAAAGCCTTCCTGGATGATGTGACTTTCATTTGCGTTATGGCGTAATTTGGGAACCTTCACGACGGTGTTGGGCTTCTTGGTGATTCGAAGCGCTCCGGAGCCCAGAAGTTCCACGTTGAGCGTGGGATTCCGGATGATCCACTCCTTCATGTTAAGCATCGTATGATCGAACTTGACCTCCTTTCCCACGAAGACCTTCTGAGCACCGTTAGGAACCAGGTATAAGACCCCATCAGGCGCCAGAAGCCGAAGCGCTTTGGCCAAGTGAGCGTCCAGCTGTTCGCTATAGTAGAGTACGCCCAGGTGATCGGTTGCCAGCTTTACCGTGCCGATCTGCCTTTCATCGACATCGGTGAAGTCACGGGCGAACATCCTGTACTTACCATCGTACTCGGGTGGAGTTCGCGAGAGCTTCAGGGTCACTCCGGCGACTGACGCCCTTGAAGAAATCGGACGACCGCAGTTTTCCTTTCTCTCAATCTTGCAGAGCTCGTGTCCCGAAGGCGGCTTGCAGATCTCGTTGAAAAACTCTGGCAGGAGTCGATCCGCTCTTCCGCAGGCGCCTTGCAGGTAGTTCTCGATGGCCTTTCCTTCACCCGCTCCCATGTCGAGCCATTGGTCATTCGCTCCCAGGTTCAAAAGATCCCTTTGAAAGGACTCCCCAAAGGCTTCGAAGTAGGATTCGATCGGTCGATCCGTATGGAAGATAAAGTGCTTTTGGAAACGAGAACCCGCACTCTCTGAGCCCTTCCGACCCAGGTGTCGCCATACGTTCTGAATGTCGCTGAACTGAAAGACCGGGGCGTTACTTCTGCACCCATGCAAGCACGTATCGGAAGCCTGGGATTCGGCAAACGAGCTCTGGGAGACCAGGATCCCGATCCAGGCGATGAACGAAAGAATCCGACGTGAAGCCATAGAGCCAAGGAATGCAATACGCAGTCCTGGAAAGAGCGGGATCGAGAAGAGCACAATTCGAATGGAAAGCCGCCGGGGTGTCTAATCCTTTTACAGCCACGCGAAGTACAGCCACCTCGGGAATCTCTATGAGGCCCTTCCGGTCATTTGACCGGTGGACGATGCTTATTCATGCAGGAAGCACAGGAGCGAGATTCTCAGCGAGACTCCGTCCAGTACGCTTAACGGTAAATCCGTTTCAGTTGGACTCTGATCGGGCCCGTCGGGATATCCTGCTCATTGGCGCTTCCATTGCTGAGCAGAATCCTCTTATCCCTGCCGTCCACTCCCAGGATCAAATCTGGCATCGCACCCCACTGGGAAAAATTGAAAGAGCCATCGGGCCTTGCTCCTGCGAAACCGGCAATCTCGCTAGGATTCCTGAGAGCCCGAGCGACAGATCCATCTCTAACCTCGGGGCTGGCTCGGTTCATGGTCAGGAATGAAATTCTGGCTTTGGTTGCTTCCCGAAGCTCTGGCAATCGATCCCTGGCGCCTCGGACCGGCTTCGTGATCAGATAAGTCCTGCCCCAGTTCTTGGC
>CAYZKI010000011.1:4140-18796 GCA_964478745.1 uncultured Bacteriovoracaceae bacterium | reverse complement strand
CTTCTTCCTGGTCCAAGTGGATGGTGATGGACTTGCTTGTCACATCGTAATTTCTCACGACAACGACGATTTGATCGTAAGACTTCAGAAGCTCGCGCGCCTTCGCCTCGAAGTAATCCGTGAATGCGGCGTCGTCCTTGATTACCCAGCAGTCCGCGTAATCGGATGCTACTCCATAACAAACTTGTGAGAACCCTTCGCCAAAATCCGAGATGTGAAGGCGCGGCTTGAGTGTAACTGCGGGGATGTGCTTGAACTGCGGTTCGTGCTGCTTCAAGTAGGTTATAGCCCGTTCTGGAGAAATGATGGGTCCCGCATGGGCGAGTGAACCCATCATGAGGCTGGATAGAATAAGTGAAACATTCTTCATGATCGCTTCTCCAAAATCCTGAATATCCGTCTCGGACTGTGCCCAGGAAGGTTCGGTAGTTATAATAGATGACGCATAAAGCCAAGCATCGGCAAGCTGGTTTCGCTGTCGAGGCAACCAATTTCCAATACCCGCCTGTCCTCGTGATAAGAGACCCGCACACAGCGAATCCGGGAGTCTTTTATTTCATCCTTCAGGGTCCGAGCTCTTCTGATCTCAGCCGCCATGGTCGTTGGAGCGACCCTGCTGCAGTGGGCGCTTTGGCCCGTACTGAAGCCGCTGGTGTACTTCTGCTTCTATCCGGTAGTCGTGCTTGCCGCGATGTACGCGGACGCGCTCACGGCGACGCTCCTCGCGATCGTCGCCGTGCAGTTCTTTGCCGCGGACGGGGTGGGCTTCGTCTACCGCTGGCCCTCCGATTTCCTCCGCGACCTCATGTTCCTCGGGTTCGGCCTGATGGTGGGACAGCTGGCGCGCGGCCGGACCTCCGCGCTGCATGAGCTTCGGGTCGAGCGCGACAAGCTCCGGGCGGTCATCGAGAACGTCGATGCCGGGATCGGACTGATCGACGCCCAGGGCAACACGCTTTCGATGAACGCCGCGGGCCTGGCCATCCATGGTTTCGGCTCGGAGGCCGAGATGTTCTCGATGCTCGGTCATTACGTGCAGGAGTTCGAGCTCAGGTATCCGGACGGAAGGGTGATGCCATTCGAGGAGTGGCCCTCGCCGCGGGCGCTTCGCGGGGAAAAGGTGAAAGGCTATGACGTCCGCCTGTGCCGCCGCTCGACCGGCAGCGAGCGCTATGTCCGGTACAGCGTCATTCCCGTGCTCGCCCGCGGAAAGGCCGAATTGTACGTCGTTACGATGGCCGACCTCACGGAAGGAAAGCGCACCGAGAAGGTGCTGGCCGACGCGATCAGCGCCCGCGACGAGTTCCTGTCCGTGGCCTCGCACGAGCTCAGGACGCCGCTGACCTCGCTCAAGCTGCAGGCTCAGACGCGGCTGCGCATCCTCATGCAGGGCGGAAAGCTCGCGAAGGAGTCGCTCTCACCGGAAAAGCTCAAGGGCATGTTCATGCGGGACGACCAGCAGATCAACCGGCTGGCTCGGCTGATCGACGACATGCTCGACATCTCGAAGATCGGGCGGGGAAAACTCAAACTGAGCCTGGAGGAGTTCGATCTCGCGGAGCTGGTCCGCGAGGTCTGCGAGCATTACCGGCCGCAGTTCGACGCCGCGGGAAGCGCGTTCGAGCTCACGCTCGGGACCTCCGTCGTGGGGCGCTGGGACCGGCATCGGATCGAGCAGCTCGTCGCGAACCTCCTCACCAACGCCGTGAAGTACGGCGCGGGGCAGCCCGTCGCGGTGTCCTTGCGGAGAGCCGGCGGAGACCGCGTGGAGCTCTCGGTCAAGGACCAGGGGATCGGGATCGCGCGCGAGAACCAGGAGAGGATCTTCCAGCGATACGAGCGCGCCGTGGCATCCACCGAGATCAGCGGCCTCGGGCTGGGGCTCTACATCGCCAAGGAGATCGTGGAGCTGCACGGCGGCGGGATTCATCTCGAAAGCGAGCTCGGACGGGGAGCGCGCTTCGTCGTCGACCTGCCTTTGCGCTCCGAGCCTAGGGAGTGATCTTGAAGGCGTGCACGACCGGGCCGCAGAAGTACCCGTTATCGGGATCCTGGCAGCTGCGGGTCACGTAGAGAGTCTGTGTCGAGGCGTCATAAGCGGCTCCATCGATTCCGCCGTTGCCCTGACGTTCGAACGGCAGGTCGAGTTTCCAGGTCGCGTAGGGCCGGATCTCCCACATGGCCTTCACTCCGTTCTTCACGTCGAGGAGGTCGGCGGCATCGTAAGCCCAGACCCAGGAGGCATAGGGATAACCGTGTCCGCCCTTCGAGCTGTTGACCGGGTCGTAGCAGTAGTCGTTGCCGTCAGGGGCTTTCGTGCCGGCGAGCGAGGCGTCGGTCGTACCGTAGCCGTAGCACGAGACTCCGAGCTGCTGGCGTCCCAGAAAGAGCACCGAGCGCGAGCGTTCCGGAAAGACGATCCCGCGGATCGTGGTGTTCATATTGTACCCGTCCGGGTTCGGGGTGCCATTTCCCGACCAGGTGCCGAGCGTAGGCTGATCGCAGGGGTAGCCCACGACTGGAGTGGCCGGGACCGGATTGGAGGTACCGAGGCTCGCGGGGTCGAAGACCGAAGCCGAAGGGCCCAATGAAGTCCGGCAGATGATCGCCAGGCCGCCCTGGCCGGTCAGCGCGGGACCACCGAAGAGCGCGCGCCAGTCCTGGGGGATCTCGGTCATATGGCCTGCGACGAAGCCGGGATTTAATGCGCCCACCGCGTAGTTTCCGCGGAAATCCCCGGCTTGCGAGAGATTCAGTCCAGAAACGAAGTGGGAGAGGCGCGCGTCGCTGTTGCCGTCATAGTAGACGTACGAGTTGGCGATCAGGGAGCCCCCGTGGACCAGAAGGCCCCCGATGTGGGCGGAGCCACCGATCGTCGCGCCGCCGGCGCCCAGAGCGTTCTTTCGCCCTTCGGCGATGTCCGAGAGGCCCTGCCGCGTGGCGGCCCGATTCAGCGCCGAAAGGGACGACGAGTTCACCAGGGGCGGGATCGAGATCTCGCCGACGCGGTCGTACCAGGAGTGGCCCACCATGAAGAGCGAGTTCGTCGAAGCTCGGTAGGCGATCACTCCCGTACCGTACGAGTAGCCCTGGTTGTCGGGGTCGCCGGCCGCGTCCGAGGGCACTCGGAAAGCTCCCAGGTAAGTAAGCTGCGTCGAGCCGATACGCGGGTAGGAAAACGGGTTTCCCCCCGTGGCGGGCTGAGTGGTCGTGGTCGTGGACGAGCTTCGAGTCGTCGAAGTCGAGGTGCTCGTGGTCGAAGTCGACGGCCTTGTGGTCGACGTCGTTGTGCTGGTCGCGGGGGGCGCGAGCGTCGTCGTCGTCGTCGAGGGAGCGGTCGTGCTCGTGGTCGAAGGGGGCGTGCTCGTCGTCGTGCTCGTCGTGGGGCCACCTCCGCTCGAGGAGAGCTGCGCCTGCTGACGCCGGGCCGCGCCCGTGGACGTCTCAAGGCACGCGGACGCGCCGAAGGCCAATCCGGCCGCGACGCAGATCCAGCTTTGTTTTTCCGGGAAAGTCGAACGATTCACGAACCCAAGCCCCGCCTACCAGTTTCAAGGACAGGGGAGGTTGCGCGCAATGTGTCGAAAAAGACCTTCCCTCCAGGAGTGTTTACTCGGCTGAAGAGTATGGGCTAGAACAGCCCCTGTCGATGCTCAAC
The DNA here is from genome assembly GCA_964478745.1 of uncultured Bacteriovoracaceae bacterium. Taxonomy (GTDB): domain Bacteria; phylum Bdellovibrionota; class UBA1018; order UBA1018; family UBA1018; genus CAYZKI01. The sequence goes on along the minus strand of CAYZKI010000011.1, from coordinate 15,138 downwards.
GCGATCCGGAACCTCAGTCTCGGCGTGGCTATTCTCAGTGGCGTGGCAGCGCTCATCCTCGGCTTCGCGGCCAAGTCGCCCTGCCTGTTCCTGGGGTGGGGAGGGGACAGCCGCATCGAGTACTCGCTGCTCTGCTATAACGACCTTCAGCCGCTGTACGGCGTGCGGAAGCTTCATGAGCGGAGGATCCCGTACATCGAGGAGAGAAGCTACGAGTACCCGGTGCTGATTGGCGCCGAGATGTACCTGGCTTCCCTGGTTTCCACGAACCACGTGGAGTTCTTCTTCGCCAACATGCCCTTCCTGGCGCTCGCGGCGCTCGTCTCCGTCTGGGCGCTTTTTCAGGCGATCGCGCCGGAGCGGCGCGCGCGCGTGCTGTGGTTCTCGGCGGGAACGCCGATGGTGCTCTACGCGTTCCACAACTGGGATCTCCTGGCCGTGGTGTGGCTCGCGCTCGCGCTCTGGGCCTATTCGCGCGGGCGGTTCACCGCGGCCGCCGTCTCGCTCGGCTTCGGCGCCTCGGCCAAGCTCTACCCGGGCTTCGTGGTCCCCGCGCTGATGATCGAGCGCTGGAGGGCGACGCGCGGGTTCGGCGAGCCCTTGAAGGTGCTGGGCGGCGCGGCCGCGGGGTTCGCCTTCTGGAACCTGCCGGTCATCGTCTGGACCTGGGCGCGCAACGGCGACATCTCGGGCTGGCTCGGCATCTTCCAGTTTCACTCGCGCAGGCTGCCGGATTTCGGAACGGTCTGGTATTGGTGGGCGGATCGCCTGGTGGCGTCTCCCGCGCTCGTGGCTCTCGGGTTCGCGCTCCTCGCGGCGGGCCTGGCCTACGGGCTCCGGAGCTGGTGGGACGCCGACCGGCGCTGGTCGGCCGGGTTCGCGGCGCTCCTGGGACTCATCGTCGCGGCGCTCCTGTTCGTTCCCCAGGCCGGCCATGGCGCCACTTCCCAGGAATGGAAGAGGTTCGTCGACGGGTTCTCGTTCGCGCTCTTCGCCGCGGGCACGGCCGGGCTGCTCTTCCGCCAATGGCGGCGCGCGTCCGACCCGTGGTGCACGGGCGGGGCGATCATCACGCTCTTCCTGCTCGTCTCCAAGGTCCACTCCCCGCAGTACGCGCTCTGGGCGCTCCCGATCCTCGTGCTGACGAACACGCCCGCGGCCCTGATCGCGGCCTACCTGGTCACCGACCTCGTGCTCTACGCGAGCGGGTTCTGGTGGTACGCCTTCGCGCCGGACCTCAGGCCGCATTTCTGGCAGAGCGTCTTCATCGTCTTCGTCTACGCGCGCGAGATCGTGCTACTGCTCTGCCTGGCCTGGCTGACGCTCCGCGGGCGCGACGAGCTCCGCTCGGCCGAACCTCTCGGGCCTACTCCGGGTCCTGCTCCGCAGCTTTCGGGTCGTTGAGCGCGCCGATCGTGGCGTAGATCGCCGAGCGATCGGCGTTCAGCTTCCAGAAGGCCTTCGTGGCGCGCCACCAGAGGAAGTGGCTGATCCCGCCGACGGTCTTGCGGGGCGGGTGGCTGAACTTGATCGTGTACGTGAAGACGGCCTCGAGCATCCCCTCGTCCTTCGGATCGGCGTTGGCCAGCTCGGCCAGGAACTTCTTGAAGATGGGCAATGCCTTGCGCGCTTCGGCGAGATCGAGATGCTGGTCCCCGTTCTCGTCGATGCGCAGAAGTAGTCCTTCGACGTAGTGGGGGATCGTCGAGAAACCCTGGATGTCCGAGGTGTTCACGGGCTTGTCGGAAAGGCCGAAGGGGCGCGAGGCCATCTCGAGCGATCGCTGGAACTCGAGCTTCTTCTTCGCGTCGAGGCCCTTGTAATGCTTCAGCAGGCCCGGGAAATGGTCCCAGAGGGCGTCCACGTCCGAGTAGTAGGCCTCGCGCATGCAGCCCAGCTCGTAAAAGACGCCGCCCATGTGGTCGTCGCCGAGGGAGGCGCAGCGTTCCTTCAGCAGCTTCGTGGTCTTCGCCGTCAGCACGCCCGACGAGTTCAGGTAGGAAACCAGGTAGAGGGCCTCGTCCGCGTCGACGAAATCATCGCCGTTGCCGCTGAAGGTGAACAGGTTAGCCTCGCGGAAGCGCTTGAGCTGGAACTCGGGGACGGTGGTGTCGATGATGCCGAGGGCGGCGGCCACTTCCGTGAAGTCCGCGAAGAACTCCTTGAACTGCTCGGGCGAGACCTTCCTGCCGGTCCCGTAGGCGCGTAGCAGGTTCTCGATCGCGATCGAGATCCAGTTCAGCTGGGAGAGGTGGAACTTGCCGATCCGGTCGGTCGGGATGAACGTGACCTGGGGGTCGTCGCCGATGAAGAGCGGCCGATAGCGGCTGGCGAGCCCGATCAGCTCGCCGATCTGCTTCAGGTCGTCCTGGCTGCCGGGACGCCTCCCGATGTCGCGGGCGTACTTCTCGGCCGCGGTCTGGAACTCCTCGGGCGTCGCGCCTTCCTTCAGCGCGTCGTCAGGGAGCCGGTCGAAGATCGACTCGAGGTGGCCTTCCTTCCGGTTCCACAGGTGGAGCTGCGAGAAGAGCAGCTCGATGCTGCCCTCGTCGATCGAGTCGTCGGTCTTCGTCGCGAGGATCTTGTGCAGCAGGGGCCTGAGCGTCCTCTTGATGATCCCGGCGTCGACCCTCTTGCGGATGCTCGACGGGAGACGATCGGCGAGGAGGTCCAGGCGCTCGTACGAGACCGAGCCTCCCTGTTCGTGAAGGCGCTCGAGAAGGACGGACTTGGCGTTGTCGAGGAGCTTCGCGAGCACCGCGCGGTCCAGGCGCTTGCTCCCGAGATCGAGCGCCAGCAGCGCGATCATCGGGCCGCCGAGGCGCCCGGCCACCTCCACGGTCTTGGCCCACTCCGCGCCCTCGATCGAGTCGGCGCTCCCGCCGATCAGCACTCCCTTGAGGGCTCCCGTCCAGAGCGTGAACTCGGCCGGATTCTCCCATCGGAACAGGATGGCGAGCTCCGAAAGGAGGCGGTCACCCGCGGCGCGGTCGAAGGCCGGATAGCCCTCGGAGCGGAGATTCTCCGCGACCATCCGAAGCGCGAGCGTGAGCGCGTCGGCGAAGTCGAGCAGCTCCTGCGAGCTCGGTTCGCGCGCCAGGCGGTAGAGGTGCGGCAGGAGCGACTGCGACGACCTGCGCGCGGACTCGAGGATGTCGACGAGCTTCTGCAGCTCGGCGCGCGTCAGCACCGCGGCGTCCCCGCCGAGCAGCGACGCCTTGAACTCGAAGATGGAGCGGACGAGCTCGAGCCTCACCTCTCGGTCGGTGATCAGGAACCTGCCGACGAAGGCGCGGATGTCCTCGGGCGTGTAGCCGTTCTCGGGAGTGCCGCGGATGTAACGCTGGAAGAGCCTGAGCGACTCGATCGTGCAGCCGCAGCTCGCGCTCCACTCCGGCTCCGAGATGTCGCCCTGGAGATAGCGCGAGGCCTTCGGGCCGAAGTCGTTCAGGCAGCCCGCGTTCTCCGAGAAGTACTGGAGCGCGCGGTTCGGCAGCTGCCTCTCGGGCTTGCGGCCGCATCCGTAGATCGAGACGGTGGTGAGCGCGGCGGTGCACAGGAACAACGTGCTCAGGGCCTTCCTAAAACGCATACGAGATCCTTCCGCGGACGCGGTCATCGCCCTCGAAGCCGCCGATCCAGCCGGTGCCGGTCGAGGTCGCGAAGAAGTCGCAGCCGATGCCGAGGATCCAGCCGCGCAAGGGCTGATCGAGGCTGGTCATCGCGGGGCGATAGGTGAGGTCGAGCGAGATCATGTCCTCCTGCTCGGAGAAGTCGCGGATCCAGCGGGCATCCGCGAGGAGGCGCGGGCTCGGGCGCCAGTGCGCGTCCAGGCGCCCGGCGCGCTGGAAGGGGTAGCGCGGCGGCAGGAGCGACGCTTCCGCGATGTCCGCGCGGTCCTCGAGGATCTCGATGTAGGACACTCCCAGGCTGTAGCGCGAGCCTCGTCCCAGCTCGCCGCCCACCGAGCTGATCCAGGTGGGGCCGATGTCGCGCGCAACCCAGCTTTCCGGAAGGGGCTTCTGCTCGGGCCATTCGCGGGTCACCGAGGCCCACAGCGCGCCCGTGCCGAGCTCGCCCAGATTGCGTTGATAGGTCGCCTCCGCGCTCAGGAGCTGATGCCTGATCACGTAAGGGTGCAGGGACGCCTCGATGATCCCCGTGGTCGGATTCAGCTTCGTCACCATGGCAGTGCCCGGTTGGTGGATCGGGAGGTTCCCGTAGCTCACGCGCCCGCCCACGCCCGTTTCGCCTTCGGGCACCGTGTTGGCGACGCTCGCCGCCAGGGTGGGGTGCACTACGAGCTCGGAGAGCGCCGGGTAGACCATGCGGTACTGGAGCGGCACGTTCTGTTCGAAGACCGAGACGTTCCTGATCGGCTCGGGCCAGAAGGGATTGGCGGAGACGAGCAGTCCGCCCCGCTCGACGATCGGTGCGCCGCGCTCGGGCACGCTCACCGGCGACGCGAGCAGCGTCGTGCTCCAGCGCTTGTGCCGATAGGCGTGCGAGAAGCCGGTCATCCCGATCGTCTCGGGCGCAGTCGGGTCCCAGTTGAAGCGGGGGGCGAGCACGCCGAGGTTCCAGGCGCGGTCGAGCCTGCCCCAGTCATGGAGCCTGCGCCCGAGAGTCAGCTGGTGCTTGTCCCAGAAGCCGAGACTCGTCGCGACGTAGAGCTCGCGGCCCTCGAAGCTCAGGGACTGGGAATCGTTCAGGAACGTGATGAGCTGGACGTCGAGCTTCGCCTCGACATTCTTCGTGGAGCCCTCGAGCGAGGGCCGGATGGAGACGGCGGTGGCCAGGCTCGGGCGGTCATCGGCGAGCAACGGGAAGCCCGAGGTATCCCAACGGATCTCGGTGGACGCGTGCGCCGGCGGAGCGAGCCTGTCGAGGGCCGCGATGGAAAGCGCGCACAGAATTCCCATGAGTATTCCCATCCTTGGAAACACACCTTGATTGTCGCAGAATCAGCTGGGGAATACGAGAAAAGGCGCGAAGACGGGGCCGGATGCCGGCCCGGTCCTCGCGCCTCTTCATCGTCAGAAGCCTGACGCGCGTTACGCGGCTCAGGCGACCTTGCGGTCCGGACGCGAGTACATGTCGGAGCCTTCAAGCTTCACGAGCTTGTTGTAGACGCCGATCAAAAGGAGCGAAGGAACCCACAGACCGATGAAATTTGCGATGTCGCGGCGGCGGGTGAACGCGAAGCCGGCCGAGAGCAGCATGCTGCCGACGGCGAGGCTGAGGTAGCCGACCGACGGAACCTTGGCAGTCTGTTCTTCGATCTGGCGGGTGAGCTTGCCTTCGGAATGCGGGCTCATGCTGTTGACGCGATCGCCAATCTTGTCGAAGCTCTGCTTGACGGTGCTCTTCGTTTCGGACGGGTTGAGTTGTGCCATGTAGGATCTCCTATTCAGGTGGTTTTCCGTCTGGCATTCGCAAGCGGCATGCCGCTTACCCTCGAATCCGAAGCGACGATGAGATCGTCGATCTGGTCCTGCGGGATGACCCGGGTCGTGAGCCCGTGCGCCTTTCGCAGCCGCTTGTTCCGGAGCGCGGAGTCGCGGAAGAACTCCTCGAGCGCGTTCAGGTCCTGCTGGATGAAGTGATGGTAAAACGCGGGGATGCCCTCGCGCTCGAGCAGCCGCTCGGTGAGCTTGAGGATCAGCGCGCGCGAGGTGCCGTTCAGGAGCTGCCGCACGAGACGAAGCCACTGGGACGCCTCTTTCGCGGGCATTTGCTCGGGGAAGCGCAGGTCGTAGCGCGGCGGCGGAATCCTTCGCACGAGCCGCGTCGGGTACTCGAAGCGCTCCGGAAGCTCGGAGTGCGCCGCCCAGAATAGCCTGAGAAGCGCGGCATACCCGTCGCGCGCGCGGGCCCGCCCCTTGTACGCGCCGAAAAGCTCGAGCCTGTTCCCGGGCAGATCGCTCTTGTGGGCCGCGCGATTGGTCAGGAACAGGGCGAAGGCCCGCGGCTGGGCCCCGCGCGACTCGAGCCCGATCAGGTAGTACTGGTCCGTGTGCGTGTTCACCACGTTGAAGGGCGGGCGGTGCAGCCTGAGCAGCCGGTTCTCGCGAAGAAGCGCGGCCTGTTCGCTCTCGCAGACGTCCCACTCGATCCGGCTCACCCTATTCAGCATGCGGATCACCTTGCGGGAAACGTCGTCCGGCCTGGCGCGCCGCTAGCTCAGGAGCCTCGCGCGCAGGTCCTTCGCCTTGCCGACGTACAACACGTCGTTCGCCGCCCCGATCATCACGTAGACGCCGGGCTCGCGCGGCAGCGCGCGGAAGAATTCCGGATCGATGCGCTCCGTCAGCGGGTTGACGTACGGAAGCAGCCAGGGCTGTTTCGGGCTGGGTGAAGTGGGCGAATCATCCATGGGGAGAAACCGCTCGAAGTCTACTCGCGGCGTTCCGATACGTCCATGACTCTCTATGAGTTTCGCGAACCTGCGCCAGTCCCGCCGCACAGCAGCCGTCCTCGTCCCGGCGATCGCCGCCTGGACGTATCTCTTTCTCGTCGCGGAGACGGCGACCGTCGGCCGTCTCGACGAGATCCCGCTCGGCCGGGCGGCCTATTCGGTGGCTCGCACGATCTCGTCCAAGTTCACGGATCTCAAGTCCCGCGCAAAAGGCGAGAGCGAGCCGCGGAACAGGATCGTGATCGTGGCGATCGACGAGGACGCGATCGAGACCTACGGCCGCTGGCCGTGGTCGAGGGATCTGATGGGGTACCTCGTCACGCGCATCCAGAACGCGGGCGCCAAGGTGGTCGCGCTCGATGCCGTCTTTCCCGAGCCGGACGATCGCATCCCGCAGGGGTTGAAGGAGCTCCTGCGCAAGCAGGGCCTCACGCGGCTCCTGAGCTCCTGCCGCGACTGCGATCTGGACGCCACCTTCGAGCAGGCGATCGCGCTCAATCCGTCGAAGATCGTCCTGGGATGGGGCTCCGAGTTCGTCTGCCAGCCGCGCTTCGACTCGTCGGAGACTTGCGAGGACGAGGCCGCTCCCGTGGCCGAGAGCTTCGGGAAGTTCGCGCTCCGGAACATCCAGGTCCGCGAGGGATGGGACCGGCGGAAGAGCCCGTTCCCGACGGCGCTCGGGCCGGTCGTGAACCTCGAGCGCTTCAACCGCCGCGCCCGGCATTCCGGATATTTCTTCTACGAGCCCGAGCCAGACGGGATCGTCCGCAAGGCGTTCCTGATCTCGACGCTGAACGGGAAGCACTATCCCTCGCTCGCGCTCGCCACACTCCAGGCGGGCATGCAGGACGAGCTCGAGCTCAAGATCGACGAGCGGGGGCTGGCCCGCGGGCTGAGGCTCGCCCGCAGCGGGCGCGACATCGGCGTGAGCCCGCTCGGCGCGATCGCAATCAACTTCCGCGGCCACGCCGAGCGCTTCCCGTACGTTTCCGCCGCCGCGCTGATGGAGCAGCAGGAACCCGAAGGCGGCGCGCGCCCCGACCGGGGGCTCGCCTCCGCGCGCGTGGACGAGGTCTTCCGCGACGCCTACGTGCTGATCGGCGCCACCGCGGTCGGGATGCGAGACATCCGGCAGACCCCCTTCGACATGAACTTCCCCGGAGTCGAGGTGCACGCGACGATCCTCGACAACCTGCTCTCGGGAGACTGGCTGATGCCTTCGGCAGGGGGGCTGGGCTTCTGGATCATCGTGCTGCTCATGACCGCCGGGATGCTCTCGTACGGCAACCTGATCAGAAGGCTCGAGGCGCTTCCGGCCATCCTGCTCGCGGTCTCGTCATTCGCTCTCCTCATCGCCGGCGACTACCAGCTCTTCACGCGGCTCAACCAGGACTGGAACACGGGTTTCCTGTACCTCAACTTCGTGACCTGCACGGGGCTCGTGATCGTCGCCAAGTACATGGCCGAGGAGCAGACCAAGAAGTTCGTGCAGGGGGCGTTCTCGAAGTACGTCTCCCCGGCGGTCGTCGCCGAGATCGTCCGCAACCCCGAGAAGTTCCAGTCGGGAGGCGAGAAGCGCGAGCTCTCCATCCTGTTCTGCGACGTGCGCGGCTTCACCTCGATCGCCGAGCGCCTCGAGGCGCCGGCGCTCGCGTCTCTTCTCAAGGACTATCTCAGCCTCATGACCGACGTGCTGATCGAGCACGGAGCCACGGTCGACAAGTACATCGGCGACGCCATCATGGCCTTCTGGAACGCGCCGCTCGAGCAGCCGGATCACGCCTCGCGGGCTCTTCACGCCGCGCTCGACATGCTTCGCACGCTCGAAGGCCACCGCTGGGCGCTCAAGCGCGACCACGGCATCTCGATCGAGATCGGCATCGGCGTCAACACGGGCATAGCCAGCGTCGGGAACATGGGCTCGCGCACGAACTTCAGTTACACCGCGATCGGCGACCAGGTGAACCTGGCCTCGAGGCTCGAGGGCCTGACGAAGCACTACGGCGTGGGCGCGGTGGCGTCGCGCGACTCGCTGAGCGCGCTGGGGGCGCGCGGGAAGCCGGGCGTGCTGCCCGAGTTCCGCGTCCTGGACCGGGTGAAGGTGAAGGGCAAGGCGAAGGCCGTCGAGATCGTGCAGCTGCTTCCCGCCACGCTCCCTGCCGAGGCGCTCGAGCGCTTCGAGTTGGGCAGGCAAAGGTATCTCGGCCGCGACTGGACGGGCGCGATCGACGCGTTCTCGAGAGCGGACGAGATCCTGCGCGGCGATCCGCCGTCGCGGATGTTCATCGAGCGCTGCCGGAGGCTCGCGGCGAACCCTCCCGCTCCCGACTGGGACGGCAGCTGGTCGATGGACGCGAAGTAAGGCCGCGCTCAGGGGCGGACGCAGATCACGCTGTGGTCGGTCCCGGTCCACCACTTCGCGTTCCCGGAAGCGGCACCGGTGGCAAGGTTGCGGATGGCCGCATAATCGGCCCCGTTGGTGGTGGTGGAGCTCCACGCCCAGAAGTTCGTGTTGTACGCGAAGTGAGTGGCTGCGCCCGCTCCCAGCGCGTCGACCTGCCAGAGTTCCGTGCTCGTGGGCAGGCGCCAGTCGCTGTAGCCGCCTTCGACCAGGTCGTGGCAATAATTGGTCGTGCCGTTGTCCGGGACGGTTCCCGCCGTGCCGCCGTCGTAATCGTTGGTGCGTCCGCCGTCGTCGCCGTCGGGCTGCACGTTGAAGAGAGGGGCTGCGGTCGATCCCCAAGCCGCCTCGTGCCAGCTGATGCTGAATGGGCCCCTCAGGCTCCAGACCTTTCCGGTCACAAGGTCCTTGCATCCGCCGTCGGCGGTCTGGAACCTCGAGTCCTCGATCACGCAGATGTGCGGGAAGTCGCCGACCTTGACCTGGAAGGTCGTCGAGGAGAGGCCCGCGGAAGTGACTGTCACGGTGGCGTTGCCCGATGCTGAGAGCGACCAGGCGTCGAAGACGGCCTCGCCGTTCTGGTTGGTCGTCACGCTGGTGGTCCCGCCCAGGGTACCCAGGGTCGAGGAGGCGAGCGTGACCGTCACTCCGCTCTTCATCACGTATTTCCCAAGCGTGTCGCGGATGCGTACGATCGCCACGTGTCCGGTCGTGTTCTTTTCGAAAGGAGGCGGGACCAGGGAGGTGACGAGCTCGCTCGCGGTACCCAGGGGTTCCCCGCGCACGCAGTAGGTGGGATCGCCGTTGTTCTTCCAGGCCCAGGTGTTCTGACCGTTCGCGAGGTTCACCCGCATGCTCTCCGTGTTGCTTCCGGTCCGGGTCGTCGCGGTCTGGAGGAACTGGTTCCCCTGCGCGTTGAGGTACGGCGGCACTCCCTGAAGCATGTTGTTGTAGAGCGCGACGAACTGGGTCATCGTTGCCGGGCGCCAATCGGTCCGGCCGCCCTCATTGAGCGAATGGCAGTAGGCGAGCAGATCCGAGTCGCAGGTTCCCGGGCAACCCTCCGAGTGGTGGTAGTCGGCGTTCCTGCCCGCGTCGTCGGCGTCGGCGGCCGTCGATCCCGCGACTTGGGTGTCCCAGACCAGGGCGTGGTAGCTCACCCAGGGCGAGCGCGCGCTCCAGACCAATCCCGTCGTCAGGTCCTTGCATCCGCCGTCGGCGGTCGTGAAGTACGAGTCGTTCCTCTGGCACGCGCCCGGAGGTAGCGCGCCGACGTTGAAAGCGGCCGAATCCGCCGTGAGCGCGCCCGCCGTCGCGCGCAGCACGACGCCGGCTTCCTGGATGGAGTAGGCGACGCTCGACCAAGAGGCTATGCCCGCCGAGAACGGCGTGGTCACGACGCCGGAAAGCGCTCCCGTACCGGTGAGGATCGAGAGCGTCGCCGAGCCCGCCAGGTTCGCGGTGTTGCCGAAGGCGTCGAGCGCGGTGACCCGCGGCTGCACGCCGAAGGGGGAAGTCGCGAAGGCGCTCGCTGGCTGCTGCGTGAAGGCGAGGCTCGCCGCCGCGCCGGCAAGCCCGTTCGCGCTGAAGTCGACTGTCAGCGAGCCGCTGGCGACCGAAGCCGCGCGGAACTGATGCGCGCCCGTGCCGGCCAGCGTTCCGAGCTTCACCGTGGCGCCCGCGTAGCCGTTCGAGTCGGTCGATACCGGCATGGCCGTGACGATCGACCCGCCTCCCTGAGTGACGGTGAAGGTCACCGGAGTTCCCGCCACCGGCTGAGAGAACGAGTCGAGCACGCGCACGCGAAGCTCGCTCGAAAGATTGTTGTTCACGACGCCGCTTTGCCCGTCGCCGCTCGCCAGCTGCATCGCGGCCGGCGTGCCGTTCGAGGATACCGTCACCAGGCCCGTCGTGCCGTTCAGAGTGACCACGCTGCTGTCGGAGCCCGCGTAGGTGACCTGGATCAGGGTGGTGCCTATGGTGCTCGGCGTGAAGGTGGCCGTGCTCGCGGCGGCGCCGCCGGTGGAAAGGTTAGCCCCCGGGAAAGCGATGTTCGTAGTCGACCAGTACGCGGTGGTATCCGAGAGGTAATTTCCGCTGAGATCGAAAAGCGCCGCGCGAAGCTGCAGCGCCTGTCCGACCTGCAGGTTCGAGGCTCCGACCGGCGAAGCCTGCCCGG
>CAYZKI010000011.1:0-4130 GCA_964478745.1 uncultured Bacteriovoracaceae bacterium | reverse complement strand
CGCCGCCGCTCCCGGAAGACGTCGCGGCCGATTCGGACCCCTCCGAATTGATCGAGGGCCTGCATCCGGCGGCGGCCGGAACCAGGAGAGCGAGGATCCAAGCGAGCGAATGAATCGAATGAAATCCAGATACGTACCGCGGTTTCATGCTCTATACTCAATGATAAGGGAATGTGAACTGCGGCGGAATGTGTGTACGCCGACACAGGTGAAGCAGGCCTATGCTGACGATTGCCCTAGCTGTGGTGATTCTTTCAGGCATAAAACCCCTCGGCCCGCGCCGAGGTGTCCGAGCGGGTCGCGGCCAAGGTGGAGCGTACGGTCGACGCCGGGCAGCCCCTGGCCGTTCCGAAGATGCGTGTCCTGACCCAGGGGGCGATTTCGCGCGCAAGTGATGGCAGGCCTGTCATCGTCCTGTACGCGTTTCCCTCGGATGAGGGCTCGTCGATGCTTGCGGAGCGGAAGCCCATTCCCCGGAAGGGCAAGGCTTTCCCGTTTTACCACCCGCTGAGCGGCCCGCAGACGCCGCTCAGGCTCGAAGAGGTCGACGCTTACGGGAAGGTCATCGCCACCGAGTGGACGGTGACCGTGAGCCCGGAAGACTGGAGCCGGATCAAGCAGACCGATCCGGCCGTCGAGTCCGCGCCCCGGAAGTCGGCGGAGACGAAGGCGGGCATGCGCACGCAGCTCGGCCTCGGAGTGACCTCGATCACTTATCTACAATCGAGGACGACGGGGTTCTCCTCGGTCGCGCTGACGGCGAAAGGGGGGCTCGTCTACGCGTGGGCGCCGGGCCGCTGGAGCCTCGGGCTCACCTCGTTCATCACGATGCTCCCGATGACCAACAGCCGCTCGGACGGGAAGGCGGGGAGGTTCCTGGGCGTGAACCTGCGCGCGGCGTACGCGCTTCCTCTCGGGCGCGGGCCCTGGGCCCTGGGCTTCGCCTTCGGCGGCTACTTCAGCACAATGTTCGTCACCGACGACGCCTTCGGCTACCAGAACGTCGCGGGCCCGCAGCTCTATCCGTCGCTCCGCCGCCGGTTCGCGAACGGCGAGTCCATCGGCGCGTACGCGAAGTACTCGCCCGTGAGCTCGGGGCTTTCGCTCATGACGCTCGCGAACCGCGAGATCGCCTTCGGGATCGATTGGAACCGCCCGCTTCAGAGCGGCGAATCCTTCGGTCTCGGGCTCGACATCTCGAACCTGGTTCTCTACGAGGGCTCGACGGCGATCGATTCCTCGACGGTCACGATCGGCTTGAACTACGGGTTCTGAGTCGGGGGCTTACGGGCGGACGCAGAGCACGGAGTAGGCGTTGCTGATGTACTTCTGATTCACGTTCTCAACCCCCGTGCTGAGGTTGCGGAACTTCGCGTACTCGTTCGAAGGATGCGTGCTTGATGACCAGAAGTCGCGGTTCACGTCGAACCCGAAATGCAGGGGCGCGCCCGTTCCCACGCTGTAAGCCGCGTTGAGCTCGTTCGTCGTGGGAAGGCGCCAGTCGGTGTAGCCGCCTTCCACGAGCTCGTGGCAGTAGTTCACGGTGCTGTTGTCCGGATAGGTTCCGGCGCTGCCGCCGTCATAATCGTTCGTGCGCCCGCCGTCGTCGCCGTCGGGCTGGACGTTGAACGGCGCGGCGGTCGAGCCCCAGACCGCGTCATACCAGGTCATCGTGACCGGCGCGGGCCGGCTCCACGCCTTTCCGCTCGTGATGCTCTTGCAGCCGCCATCGGCCGTCACCCAGGCCGCGTCCTCGACGAGGCAGGTGTGCGGGTACGGGCCCACTTTCACGTTGAACGTCGCCGAAGTGAGTCCCGCCGAGCTGGCCGTGACGGTCGCGTTGCCGGCGGTCGAGAGCGTCCACGCGTTCAAAGTCGCTTCGCCGAGATGATTGGTGGTAGCCGAGACGGTGCCCCCGAGGGTACCGACGGTGGTCGCAGAGAGAGTGATCGTCCGCCCGCTCGAGCCGACATAGTTTCCGGCGGAGTCCTTGACCCGTACTTTGACCACGTATCCGCTCGTGCCCGCGCCGACCGAGCCCGGATAGACGGTGACTTGAAGCCGGTCAGCCGCCACCCGGTTTCCGCGAACGCAGTAAGTTTTCAGCGACGTGAAGGTCTTGCTCGACTCGCTCTGAAGCCCCGTGATCAGGTTCAGCGCATAGACGTTCCCTGCGAACGCGTTCGGCGTCGCGGAGATGATCGCCTCGCTGGCCTGGGAGGCCAGATAGGGAGGCACTCCCGACTGCATGCGCGTATACAGCGCGATCAGCTCCGGCAGCGTTGCCGGGCGCCAGTCGCTCTTTCCTCCTTCGATCAATGCATGGCAGTACCCGTTCAGGTCGGTTTCGAGGGTTCCGATCCCCTCGGCGATCGAGTAGTCGTTGGTCCGTCCGAAGTCATCCGCGTCCGGAGGCGCCGAGCCCGGGTAGTCCGCGTCCCAGATCAGGCTGTGCCAATTGTGGCCGGTGGGGGACTTCGCGCTCCAGACCAGGCCGCTCGTGAGATCCTTGCAGCCGCCGTCGGCCGTCGTGAACAGGGAGTCGTTGCGCTGGCAGGCACCGGGGGGAAGGCCTCCCACCGTGAAGGCGGCCGTGTCCGCGGTCAAGGCGCCCGCCGTCGCGCGAAGGACGACACCTGCCTCCGGGATCGAGTAGCTCAGGCTCGACCAGCTCGCGACGCCGGCGGAGAACGAGGCCGTGGTCACGCCGCCCAAGCTCCCTGTCCCGGTCTGCACCGCGATCGTCGCGCTCCCCGCGAGACTCGCGGTGTTGCCGAAGGAGTCTCGTGCCGTCACCGCGGGTTGGGTGACGAAAGGAGCCGAAGCGAAGGTTCCTCCGGGTTGCGTGGTGAATACGAGCTGGGACGCGGGGCCCGCCACCGCCGTCGCCACGAAGTCTACGGTCAGCGAGCCGTTCGCCACTGAGGTCGCGCGGAAGCGGTCGGAATTGGACCCGGCCACGGTCCCTAGCTTTACGGTCGCGGCAGCATAGCCGTTCGAGTCGGTCGTCACGGGGCTCGCGGTGACGATCGATCCACCTCCTTGGGTGACGCTGAAGCTGACCTGGGTGCCTGCCACGGGCTGCGAGAACGCGTCGAGCACGCGGACCGTCAGGGCCGAGGACAGATTGTTGTTTACCGTGCCGCTCTGACCGTCCCCGCTCGAAAGCTGCATCGAGGCGACCGTGCCGTTCGAGTTTACCGCGATGGCGCCGGTCATCCCGGACGGATTGACGACCGTAGAGTCGCTGCCCGCGTATACCGCCTGGATGAAGGTCGTTCCGATCGTGGTGGGAGCGAAAGTCGAGGTTCCGGAGGCGCTTGATCCGGACGAGAGATTCGCGCTCGGGAACGCGGAGTTCGTGAAGGACCAGAAGGCGGTCGTGTCGCCGAGATAGGTTCCGTTCAGGTCGAAGAGCGCCGCGCGAAGCGCGAGGCTCTGGCCGACCTGAAGACTCGAGCCGGCCACGGGCGAAGCCGTGCCCGTGCCCGCGGGCAGGATCTTGAGCGCCTTGAGCGCGGTGAGATTGAGGGATCCGCCGCCCGATGCGGAAGTGGCGGATGTCGAATCCTCGGAGTTGATCGTGGGACGGCACCCCGCCAGCGCGACGGAAGCCACCGCGAGCATGAGGAGGAGCGGGCGCTCGCGCGCCCGGAGTTTTCCGAAAACGTACCGCGGAATCATGACTTAACTTAAATTCTAAGGAACTTTGGAGACCCGCGTAATGTGTCAGCCGAGGCACATGGGGAGCTGACAGCATCAGTGCGAGAATACTCAGGGTTGCAGTTCCATGCATCGCGGAATGAGGCGAATTGAAGCCTGTTCTTCGCCACCTTGCTGCCTTACCCTGATAGGTACCGTGATTCGCGCCCGCATCGGCACCCTGATCCTTCTCGTGGCCACCGCAGCCTGCGTATCGCCGACGGCGCGCTCGCCGCGCGAGGAGCTCGGCGAGTTCTCGGCGCGCTACCTCGCGCTCCAGGGATCGGGTCAGTCCGCGGGCGGCTGGCCGGCCGTATCGTTCCGCGAGGCGCGCGCTCGCAGGAAGAAGCTCGCGGAGCTGCGGGAGGAGTTCCGCCGAAGCGCGCTGCGAGGAGCTTCATCCGCGCTCTCGGAGGCAGAGCGCGTCG
>CAYZKI010000010.1:19223-21291 GCA_964478745.1 uncultured Bacteriovoracaceae bacterium | reverse complement strand
CAAGGCCGAGCATGACTCGTACTGGGTGCTCGGGCCGGACGGAAAGCGCTACCCGACCTGGCATCCGCCCGTGCATCGCCGCGCCGACGGGTCAACCTGCTCGTTCGGCCACGAGCACGGCCGCAATCCCGCGGGCTCGCTGATCTGGGACATGATCCGCAGGCACTTCGCCTACGACGCCAACCGAAACGGCGTGATCGAGTCGTCAGAGCTCGCGGTCGCGGGCCTGCCTTTCGGCTACGTGAACGAGCAGCTCGACTTGTTCTCGTCGAACATGATCATGCGGCATGAAGACCACGTCGGCCACAAGGTCGACTACGGCAACGGCGAGCCGGACATGAACACCGACCAGTTCGACACGAACCCGACGGGCGGCGTGGTCGTCCCGCTCGGAACCGGCGGCGACAACCCGAAGTTCCTCAACTCGGGCGTGCGTTGCTACTACTTCGCCAAGGTTCACCAGGGCGTGCACTCGAAGGACGCCTTCACGAACAACCTGCACGAGGTGTTCTACGCCTCCGACTGCCGCAGCTCCGACCAGCGCTATGTGGCAAGCGCCGTGGTCGCCACCCTGATGCAGTTCGGGAAGTTCGGCGAGTTCACGAACTCGTGCGACGCCGAGAATGACCGGATCTCTCCGGTGGTGATCACGACCGACAACCCGATGGGATTCCCGGGCTTCCGCGCCGAGGGCTCGTCCCGCACGATCGTCCAGCGCGGGTGCATCGAGCGCAACTTCCTCGTTCCCCAGGGAACGTACTCGATGAACCTCTACGAGGCATGGCCGGGATCCATCACGCTCAAGCGCGCCGATGGCACGACGGTGGCCACGGGGGCGAACCTCCTGTTCGACGTGCTCGACCCGATCCGCTACTACCGGCCGGGAGCGCTGAACAACGTCGGGTACGCGATGGATCTCTGTTACGAGGTCCTCGACGGTCGCCAATCCCGTGGCGGGCAGTGCGACTGGGCGACGAACTACCGCTCGATCCAGGGCATCACCTGGGACGACCCGCGCTCCGCGTTCCGCGGCCTGCATCGGGGCATGTACTTCTTCCCGCTCAGCATGAGCAACGCGGGAGGCAGCCCGGTGCTGTACACGGACCCGTTCGGCGGCAACGCTTCGTCGACGCCCTTCCCCGGCTCCGTCAAGCAGTCGCTTTCCCAGAAGAACGTCAACTACCTGAACCTCGGTGACGTGAATCCCCGTGTTCTGATGCGCCAGAATGATGATGGCGGAAGAACCGTTCACGCGCCAAACTAAGGGTAGAGAGAAAGAGGAACGGACCATGAGAGCGAGATTGGGGATATCGCTTGGAATGCTCGGCGCGCTGGTGGTCGCCGCGGGAGGGGCTCCCCACGCCCTGGCCTGCGAGCACCACCGCGCGCCGGCCGCGGCGAAAGCGGCGGACAAAGCGCCGGAAAAAACGTCGGGGTACACCTGCCCGATGCACCCGGAGGTGAAGAGCGAAAAGCCCGGAAGCTGCCCCATCTGCAAGATGGACCTGGTCGCCGCCAAGGCCGCCGCTCCCGAGGAAAAGGCCACGCTCGAGGTTTCGGACGCCCAGCTCGCGAACCTCGGGCTCCGGGCGGTCGAAGCCAGGCGCGAGGAGCTGACGCTGACCGTTCGCCTCTCCGGCCGCTTCATGAACGCCAACTCGATCGTGTTCCCCGTGATGGAGCGCGACCTCGCCCTCGTGCGCAAGGGAATGAGCTTCCGCGGGACCGCGGCCGGCCAGCCCGGCCGCAAGCTCAGGGGGCAGATCACCGGGATGGACTCGATGGTCGATCCGATGAGCCGCACCGTTCGGGTGGTCGGCACGCTGAGCGAGGCCGCTCCGAACGCGCTTCCGGAGATGTCGTTCTCCGCCGAGGGAGTCGCCTATCTCGGAACGAGGCTCGTCGTCCCGGCCGACGCCGTTCTCCACTCCGGAAGCCGCGATCTCGTCTTCGTCATGCGGGAGCAGGGCCGGATCGAGCCCCGCGCGGTCGTGCTGGGCGCGCGTTCGGATTCGCGCTTCGAGATCGTTTCCGGGCTCCGCGAGAACGAGAGAGTGACCGTGGGCGC
>CAYZKI010000010.1:13370-19213 GCA_964478745.1 uncultured Bacteriovoracaceae bacterium | reverse complement strand
CTCGACTCCGAGGCTCGGATCCGTGGCATCGCTCCGTGACCAGAGCCCGATGAGCGTCCTCCGGATAGTCGAGTTCTCGGCGCGCAACCCGGTCGCGGTGGTGATCGCGACCCTGCTTCTCGCGATCGCGGGCTTCCTCGCCATGAGGGCCGCTCCCTTCGACGCCCTTCCGGATCTTTCCGAGACCCAGGTCATCGTTTACGCCAAGTGGGACCGCTCGCCCGAGATCATCGATGCCCAGATCACACGGCCGGGCGTCGCGGCGCTCATGGGCCTGCCCCGGGCGCGGACCGTCCGCTCGACGAGCGACATGGGCTTCGCGCTGATCCACGTGATCTTCGAGGACGGCACGGACCTCTATTGGGCGAGGTCGCGGATCGTCGAGAGCCTCGCGCGCCTCGAGAGGACGCTTCCGAGGGACGCGACGCTCGAGATCGGGCCGGACGCCTCGAGCGTCGGCTGGATCTACCAGTACGCGCTCGACGACCCGACGGGCGAGCTCGGCCCGGCCGAGCTCAGGCGCGTCCAGGATACCCAGTTCCGATTCGCCCTTCAGTCCGTGCCCGGCGTCGCCGAGGTGGCGTCGATCGGAGGCTTCGAGAAGCAGCTCCAGATCAAGCTCGATCCGTCGAAGCTCGTGCTCTTCGGCCTGAGCCCGCACGCGGTGATGGAAGCCGTCGCGGGCGCGAGCCAGGACGCGTCCGCGCGCACCCTCGAATACTCGGGCGCCGAGGCGATGATCCGGCTGCGCGGCCAGGTGAAGGGCCCCGCCGACCTCGAGACGCTCGTGGTCTCCTCGAGCCACAGGGGCCAGGCTCCTGTCACTCTCGGACAGGTTGCTCAGGTATCCTTCGGCGGCGAGATGAGGCGGGGCGTGGGCGACTTGAACGGCCTGGGCGACCGGGTCAGCGGCATCGTCGTGATGCGACAGGGAGAGGACGCCCCGCGGGTGATCGCCGGAGTGAAGTCGAAGCTCGACGAGCTCTCGCGCTCGCTGCCTCCGTCGGTGCGGATCGTCCCCGTCTACGATCGTTCCGAGCTCAATGACCGCGCCTTCGCGATGATCCGGAAGACGCTCGTCCAGGAGATCCTGGTCGTCTCGCTGATCATCCTGCTTTTCCTCAGGCACGTTCCCTCGACGATCGTTCCGGTCGCGACCCTCCCGATCGCGGTGCTTCTGTCGTTCATCCCGCTCTACTTCCTGGGAACGAGCTCGAGCCTGATGCTTCTGGCCGGGATCGCGATTTCCGTCGGCGTCCTCGTCGACGGGGCCATCGTCGAGGTCGAGAACGCGGCGAGAAAGGTGGAGCGCTGGAACGCCGAAGGGCGCAAGGGCGACTTCTTCGCGGTGAGGCTCGAGGCGATCCTCGAAGTCGCGCCCAGCGTCTTCTATTCGCTCCTCGTCGTCGCCGCCGCCTTCGTCCCCGTGCTCGCGCTCGTGGACCGCGAAGGGAAGCTCTTCCAGCCGCTCGCGCTGTCGAAGACCTTCTGCATGCTCGCGGCCGCCGGGCTCTCGCTGACTTTCGATCCCGCGCTCCGCATGCTGCTCTCGCGCGCGATGCCGCTCGCGGCCCGCCAGGGCTCGCCCGCCCGGGAGCGCGGCGTTCCCCGGCTCCTCGCGGGCGCCTACGAGCGGACGCTCCGTGCCGTCCTTGCGAGGCCGCGGGCCGTCCTCGCGGCTTTCGCGCTCTGCTTCGCCTGCTCGCTTCCCGTCCTCTTCAGCCTGGGCCGCGAGTTCATGCCCCCTCTCGACGAGGGAAGCATCCTCTATATGCCCACCTCGACGCCCGGTCTCTCAATCGCCGAGGCGCAGCGCCTGCTCACGCGCCAGGACGCCGTCATCAAGTCCTTCGACGAGGTCGAGTCGGTGTACGGGAAGGCCGGGCGCGCCGAGACCGCCACGGACAACGCGCCGGTCTCGATGATCGAGACGATCATCCGCCTCAAGCCGCGCTCCCAGTGTAAGCGCGACATCACCGAAGCGGAGCTCCTGCGCGAGATGGACGCGAAGCTCTCCTTTCCGGGAATGCCGAACATCTGGACCGCGCCCATCCAGAACCGCATCGACATGCTGAGCACCGGCGTCCGCACCCCGGTGGGCCTGCGCGTCCACGGCGCCTCGCTCGAGCAGATCCAGGAAATCGGCGCGCGCGCGGAGAAGCTCCTCAAGGAGGTGCCGGGCGCCCGCTCGATCGTCCTGGAGCGCGTCTCGAGCGCGCCCTACCTCGACATCGACTTCGACCGCGTGCGCCTGGCCGAGCGCGGGATCACGATCAAGGCCGCCCAGGACCAGGTAGCCGCGCTCGTCGGAGGAATGAACGCGGCCGAGACGACGATCGACGGCCAGCGCGTCCCCATCCAGGTCAGGCTCGCCCCCGACTTCCGCCAGGACTTCGAGGCCATCCGCCGCATCCCGATCGCCGGGCCGTCGGGCTCGATGACCGCGCTCGGGCAGCTCGCCGAAGTGAGCTTCGCGAGCGGGCCCGCCATGATCCGCGGCGAGAACGCCAGGCTCGCCGGGTACGTTTACGCGGACTTCGACCCGTCGCGGACGAGCCTGAGCGAGTTCATCGCGAACGGCAAGGCCAAGCTCGCCGAGGGACTCACCCTTCCCGTCGGCGCCTCGATCGAGTGGACCGGGCAGTTCGAGAGCCTGAAGCGCGCCGAGCTGCGGCTTCTCGTGATCCTTCCCGTCGTGCTCCTGGTGATCGTGGGGCTCCTGTACCTCAATCTGAGATCCTGGGTGAAGACGGGCATCGTGCTGCTCGCCCTGCCGGCATCGCTGATCGGCGCCGTCGCGCTGCTCGCGATCCTCGGCCACGACGTCTCCGTGGCCACCTGGGTGGGGATGATCGCCCTTCTCGGGCTCGACGCCGAGACCGGCGTCTTCATGCTCATGTACCTCGAGCTCGCGCACCGGGAGGCGAAGGCCGCCGGGACGCTCGGAAGCGAGGGAGGGCTCGAGAACGCCGTGGTCGAAGGCGCGGCCTACCGCCTGCGCCCGAAGCTCATGACCGTGTCCGCGCTGCTGATCGGCCTGGTGCCGATCCTGTTCGCGAGCGGTCCGGGCTCGGACGTCCTCAAGAGGATCGCCGCGCCGATGATCGGGGGCCTGACCACATCCTTCGCGCTCGAGCTGCTGCTGTACCCGGTCCTCTTCCACGCCTGGAAGAAGCGCTCGGGCTGAATCTCGGAGCTACCGGCTCTTGCGGGGGCTACAGGCTCTTGCGAAGGGCGAGATACTTGTTCTTGTTCGAGCAGTTGTCGACGACGTCGGCCTTGAACGCGCCGAGCTCGTCTTCCCAGACCTCGATCTTGGAGCTCGAGGCCTTCACGCTGCCCCAGTCCCACACCTGGCCGGCCGGGCGCTTCTTCTCCGACTTCAGCTCGGCGTCGAGCTTCTTCGCCACTTCCTTGTATTTCGGATGGGCGTTCTGGAAGATCATGTCGTGGCTCGCGCCGTTGAAGATCTCGATCTTGATCATGCGGGCGTTCTCGGCCACTTCCTTGATCTGCCGGAACATCTTGAGGCTGCGCGCCTCGAGATCGAGGTTGATCGTCGACACGAGGTCGAGCTGGCGGCGCGACGAGGAGCTCTCGAACGCGTTCTGCGCCTGCTCCCACGCCTGCTGGGCGGCGGCCAGGCGCGCGTCGGCGACCTGGAACTGCTTCTCGTCCTCGTCGAACTCGTCGGCGAGCTCCTCACGCAGGTCCGTGAGCGCCTGCGCGAACTTCTCGGCCGACTCCTGCTCGCCGTAGAGCTTGTTCACCTCGTCCTGGAGCGAGGTGAAGGTGGACGACTTGAGCCATTCGCTGGCCACGCGATCGGGCATCGAGCCCTTCTCGTAGTCGCCGGTCAGGTAGGCGATGGCCATCGGATAGAGCTCCTGGCGGGAGCCGCCCTTGGCGGCCGACCACTGCTTCAGCCAGTCGAAGGACGGGCGGTACTCCTGCTCGATCCGGCGGATCGCGCGGAGGGAATCCGGGAACTGGCAGAGCTCGTTGAGCGCCATGGCGGTGACCATGGTGGACTCGGGCGCGAAGGCGGTCTTGAGCGCTCCCGCGCCGAGCTGCGTGGCCATGCCCACGGCCTCGTCGTAACGGCCGGCCATGAGGTAGGTCCACGAGAGCTCCTGGAGCATCGTGGTCACGTAGTTGGAGCTGCGCGAGATCTGCTGGTAGACGTTCGCGGCGGTCTCGTATCGTCCCTGCGCGTAGTGCGCGCGGGCGAGCATCAGGCGGGCCTGGTCGACGTGGCGCTTGAGATACTGGGGTTGCTGCTTGGCCCTGGCCGACGAGCTCACGAACGCCTCGAGCCACTTGACCGTCTGCGCGTGCTGGTTGTTCGCCGACGACCAGAGGCCGCGGGCGAGCGACTCGGCGTTGCCCTTGCCTTTGAGCAGGTTGAACGCCGTTTCGGCCGAAACCGACTTCTGCTGGGCCGCTGTGCGCACCCAGTTGAGCAGGTACTCGGAGACGATCGGGCTGTCGGCCTGCGCCTTGAGCGACTCCGGGCCGAGCGGCAGCGGGAGCGACGGGAACTTGCCGTGGATCTCGTTCACGCAGCCGAGGGCCGCGAGCCGGAGGCCGCGGGATTCAGCCTGCGTCGCCTCGCGCGCGACGCGCGAGAACTGCTCGTAAGCCAGGTGGTCCATGCCGCCCTGCTTGACGGCGCGGGCCTGCCAGTACTGGCCGAACTGGCGCTGCTCGGGGGTCTTCGCCGACTTCATGTACTCGAGCGAGTCGACGTAGCTTGCCGCGGGCGAGACCTCGCCCTTGATCATGCCGTGGAGCGCGAGGACCGCGTTCTTGGGAATCGCGTCGCTCGCCGACCAGAACTCCTTCTTGCCGCAGGCCTGGCTGGCCTTCGTCAGGGCGCCAGGCGCCGCCTGCGCGATCCCGGCGCACAGGAAAATGGTACCCGCTACAACTGGGGAAAGCTTCCGCATTTTCATCTTCTCAACCTCCGATCAGGAACGTCAGTCCGATGGTGAGCGCGCTGCTCATATTGGACCGGGTCCCGATCACCTTGCCGAAATTGGGGGAAAGGGTCTGCACTTCCTCGATCTCGTTCTCCGAGAACGGCATGAAGCGGTAGTCGATCTTCAGCGACAGCCAGTCGTCGAGATAGATCTGCTGGCCGAGGCCGATGCTGCCGGTGAGCGAGTTGCCGTTCTCTCCCTGGGTGATGCCGGCGCCGCCGAGCAGGTGGAAGTCGTAGTAGACGATGGCCTTGCCGAGCACCGAGAGTTTTCCGTAGATGGGGCTCCAGGCGATCTCGGCGCCGTAGAACGAGCGGAGCTCGTTGGTGTTCGTGCCCGCGTTCTGCGCCGCGAGGCGCGCGTACGCGCTCGAGGTCGAGGTGAAGCTCTTCCAGCCGGTGAGCTGGAGCGCCCAGAACTCGTTGAAGTGGTAGCCCAGCGATCCGCCGAGCACGCTCACGTCGAGGAACGGGTCCGTGTCGATGCGGCCGCCGAAGACGCCGAGCTCGAGCTTGCCTGACTTCGAGTAGAGCCGGTTCTGCACGACGCCGGTCTCGTTCTCGTCGCCTTTCGCCCAGTAGCGCTCCTTGACGGCCTCGACGTCAGCCTTCTGAGGGGCGGACTTCGCGCCGTTCGCGGCGAGGCGCACGGGCTTGGCTGCCGAGGCTTCCGCCACGGCTACGATCGAGACCAGAAGAGCGAATGCGAGATGCTTCTTCATAACGGGCCTTCTTTCCTAAGTGAGTCTCAGCGACCCAACGTCTTGAACACGAACGGGTAGTTCACCGCGACGTCCACGCCACCGCGAGGCGTCGGGAACTTCCAGCGAGCCAGGCGCTCGATCACGCAGTTGTCGAGCTT
>CAYZKI010000010.1:9420-13360 GCA_964478745.1 uncultured Bacteriovoracaceae bacterium | reverse complement strand
TCGCCGACGCTCGACTGAGCGACGCCGGCGCGCTTGACGCTTCCGTTGCCGCCGATCACGAAGTTCACGGCGAGCTTCCCTTCCACGTCAGGCTCGCGGATCATCGCGGCCTCGTAGCAGTAGCGGATCTCGCTCATGTGCTTGTGGATCACGCGGCCGACCTGGTCCTTGGTGAGGCCCTCGGCGACGTCCGAAGCGGACGTATCGAGGCTCACGAAGCTCTTGCCCTGGCCGTTGACCGCCGCGTGCGAGCCGCGGCCGTAGCCGACGCCTTCGCCGCCGCGGAAGCCCGAGCCGCCGCCGGTGCCGGACACCTCGACGCGACGGGCGCCGACGCCGTTCCCACCGGCGACGCCGGCGGTCTCGTCGAGAGCGTTCCTGCCGCGGGCGAGCTCGCCCATTTCGCCGGCTTCGCCGCCCGCGCCCACCTTGATCCGGCTCACGCCGCCGCGAGCGGCGCCCGCGGTCGCGTTACGGAGCGAGGAGGACGAGAGGAGCTTGCCGATGGCGGAGTTCGCCAGGTCGTTGGTCTTCGGCTTGGCCTTCGCGACGGTGTTGCCCGGGGCCGGGAGCACGCGACCGCGCGGAGCGATCGGAGCCGCCTTGGGCGCGTTCTGCGCGACGATCTTCTTCGCCTTCGAGGGAACCGGAACGGCCTTCGCCACCTGCTTCACGGCCACCTGCTTGGACGGGGCCGCCTTGGCCTTCGCCTTGGCGACGGCCTTGGGCTTGGCCTTGGATTGGGCCTTGGCGGGCTTCGCCTTGGCCACGGTCGTGCCCTTGCGAGCCTTCTCGACCTTCGGGCCCGCCGTCGGGCGGTCCGAGCCGCGGGCCTTGGCGACCTTCTTGTTGTCGCCCTGCGAATGATCGCGGGCGGAAGGATCGCCCTTCGCGGCCGCGGTCATGTAGCCCTTCACGACCTTCTTGAATACGAAACGCGTGGGCTGCGGAGCCGCTTCCTGCTCGGGCTTCGGGAGGAAGGCCGAGATCAGCGCGCACACGAACACGAACGCGATCGACTTCTTGAGGATGCTCTTGAACGACTCCTCGTCGGAGTCGGCCGCCGGGACGAGCGCGAGCGGGGCGACCTTCTTCTGGAGCTTGAACTTCCAGGAGAACTCGCCGTGCTCGATCTCGTTGCCGGCCAGGCTGTCCACGTCGAACGTGTACGACTGGCCGTCGGTCAGGTTCTTCGAGCCGACGCGGATGCCGCTCGTGTGGGCGCGGACGACCACTCCGGAGGCTCCTTCACGGTGCACGGTGAAAGCCCTGCGGCCTTCGACGCTCACGGTGTGGCTGTCGCCGACCACGGCTTCGCCCTGGGTCCAGAGCCCGCGAGTGCTGTAGATGCGCAGCTCGCCGCCGGCCTCGTCGCGATGCGATTCGTAAGCCGCTGGCAGGAGGTCCAGGGCCTTCAGCTCGACCTTGTACGCGCTCTTGAGCTTCGAGTCGGACTCCGGAAGGTCGAGCTCGCCCGACTTCGAGAGCTGCGCGTCGCTGATCTCGCGGGTGCTCCCGTCGGCGACGTTGCGGATCTGGACGCCCTTCTCGCCTCTTTCGAGGACCCAGCGCATCGGGTGGCCGAGCGCGAGCTCGTTCTCGGTATTCCAGGTCTTGCTGGCAGTGGCGCCGCCGACCGTCACCTTGACGATATAAGATGAATTCTTAGTACTCATTGTGCGTACCTCACCTGCTTGACGGTCTCTGCCGTCTCATCCGTAAAATCCGCGCGCTTCTTGTAGAGGTGCGGGATCTTCGAGCCCTTGTCGGCCTCGGACATCTGATGGAAAGCATCGAGCGGGCGCTTGTTCAGGCCTTCGACGACGCCGTCCTCGAAATCGAGTTTCTTGCCGGGCTTCGGGGCGCCGCGGCCGCCCTCGGCCATCACGTAGGAAGGGGCCGAGGTCGACACCAGCGCCAGCGCGGCCAGGAGTAAGGTCAGTTTACGAGTGCTCATGAGCCCTCCGAGTTCGTGGCGACGGCCAGGGAAACGGCCTTCGCGTTCGAGAGTTCGTTGCGGTTGAGGAGGCCCTTCTTCTCGGCTTCCTGGATGAAGTAGGCGACCATCGGCCAGTTCTGGCTCGAGAGCGCCTGCTTCCAGCGGGCGCGGAAGATCTCTTCCTTCGTGCCCGTGTTGTAGTTGGCGCCGCTCCAGCCCAGGTCGGAGGCGTCGAGCGACGTCTTCGACGACGCGAGCAGGGCGCGCGACTGGCTGCGGACCGTCTGAGCCTTCTGCTCGAACGGACGCGCGAGCTTGGCGACCATCTGCTCGTAGGTTTTCTGCTCGGCCTTGCTCAGGCCCTTCGGGGCCGGGAGATCCTTGAGACCGGACGCAAGGTCTTCATACGAGCCGCCCACCTGCGTGAGCACCAGGCCGCGGGTCTCCGTCCACGGGAGGCGCGCCGCCACGGCCGCCGCCTCTTCCATCGTGCGGATCTGGTTGATGCGCTTGAGGATGACGCGCTCGTCGGCCACGAGCTGGCTCGAGCGCCTGATGAGCTCGCGGTCGGTGGCGAACACCTTCGGGATCGATTTCGTCAGCCGGGGCGCGAGCGAGAACTTCGCCATCGCCTCGGTTTGCGGCCAATGCTTGGCGAGCACCCCGATCATCTGGTGGCGCTGGCCGGGCAGCAGCTGCTCGAAGCTCTCGAGCGCCGCCGTCGCCCAGATGGCACGGACGTGGGCCGGGGCCTTGTTCGCGTTCCTGAAGGCGACAGAAGCGGAGGGCTTCGAGCCCATCAGCTGGACGAGGGCGCCGTAGCGCTCGCAGTCCGCGCGCAGCGAGCCCGTGCAGTAGGGCTTCTGCGAGAGGAGCTGGGAGAGCTGGGAGGCGTCGCCGCCCATCCAGGCCAGGCTCAGGATACGGCGGCGGAGCGCTTGCGCGTCGCCGCTCGTGAGCTGGGCACGAGCCAGGTAGTTCTGATGCGCCTGGGCGGCCGCTCCCAGGGCGAAGCGCTCTTCCTCGATCTTCGCGATCGTCTTCAGCGCCGGAAGCGAGACGTCCTTTTCCGGGCGCGCCGCGAGCTGCGAGTAAAAGGAGATCGCCTGGTCGCGCTGGTTCATGGCCATGGCCGCGTTCGCCGCGACAGCCATCGCGTCGATGGCGCGGTCATGCGAGCCGTAGCGGGAGAGCAGGCGCTTGGACTGCTCGATCGCGCCGGCGTGGTCCTTGCGCGAGGCGAGGCTTTCGGCCAGCTTGAACTGGGAGTCGGCCGCGATCGCGTACACGCGCTTGCCGAAGGGCGACTTCGCCCATTCGGAGACCGCGATGTAGGTGTCGGCCGTCTTAACGACCTCGTCCCACTTCCCGTTGGATCGGGCGGAGGCGATGACCGTATCCATCACGAGCGACGCCGACGGCACCGCGAACTTGGAGGCCGGGTACTTGAGGGCGAATCGATTCAGGCGCTCGAGCGCCAGGTTGATCTGGCCCTGCGAATAGAGGACGCGGTTCGCCTCGAAGACGAAGTTGTCGAGGCCGCCCATGCCGGCTTCGTCGGCATGCTGGTCGATCCACGAAACCCATTCCTTGACCTGGCCGTCCAGGTTGCCGCGGTCGGCCTGGGGAGCCGCCTTCGCGGTCAGCTCGCCCGGAACCAGGTTGCGCTGGCGGAGAGCCTCGTAGCGTGCGGCGATCGCGCGCAGGCTGGCCTGCGGCACGGTGATGCCGCCGGTGACGGACTTAGGCGTCTTCTCGCTCTCGGACCAGCTGCCGTGGCTCAGGATCCAGCGGTACTGCGTGGCGGCCGAGTTGAACTCGCGGATGGCGAAGAGCGTCTCGGCGAGGTTCACGTGGATGGTGCGGACGCGCGAGTCGTCCTCGTCCACGATCTTCGTGAAGGCCTCGTAGACGGAAGCGATCTGGCCGCCGAGCTGGGGGATCTTGTTGGTGTCCTTGTACTGGACCATCAGCGACTGGATGGTTTTCGCGGTGTCGAGC
>CAYZKI010000010.1:0-9410 GCA_964478745.1 uncultured Bacteriovoracaceae bacterium | reverse complement strand
CTCGGTCGCCGTCGAGCTCAGGTCGGTGAAGAACTGGCGGTTCATCTGGTACTCGTAAGTGGACAGCAGGATATCGAGCGCCTCCGGGCGCTTGCCTTCCTGCGCGAGCACGAGGCTCTTCCAGATCTGGAGGTCCTCGCGATGGTCATGCGAGCGCAGGAGCTTCGAGTACCGGAGCATCATGCGGCCGATGTCGCCGTCCTGGCCGATCCGCTTGAAGTAGGCCATGGCGCCCTGGGTGGTGTAACCCGGGATGCGCAGGTCGACCGCGTCATGGAAGAAGACGGTCGTGTCGGCGAGGATGCCGTCGCGGAGCTGCTGCTCGGCGGGAAGCAGGTTCTCGGAGCCCGCGTCGCGGAGAGCCGCGATGCGCGCTTCGTAGTGCTTCACGAGCTTTTCGGAGTAGGCCAGTGCCTCGGGGATCTTCTTCAGCGAGTAGAGCGACCAGGAGAGCTTGTACATGGCCTGGCCGAAGTGGGTGTCGTTCGGGATCTTCTCGAACGTCCTGAGATACGTGACCGCGAGCGCGTGGTTGTCGGCCTTGATCGCGAAATCGGCGAGCGACATCGTGGCCGGGATGGACTCCGGCGCGCCCGGGTAGGTACGGGTCAGCTTCAGGAAGTCTTCCGTCGCCTTGGCGATCTGGTTCACTTCCTCGTGCGCCTTGCCGCGCATGAAGAGGGCGCGGGGCATCTGGTCGAAAGCGGGGAACTTCGAGATGAGCTCGTCGAGGGTCACGATCGAGTCCCTCATGAGGGCCTCGTAGCCGGAGAGCTTCACCTTCTTCTGCTGCGCATGCGAGTCGCCGTGCTCGACGCGGAACTTCATTCCGCCGGCCTGCTGCTGGATCGTCGCTAACTTGAACAAGAACAGAGATTCTTTCGGAGTACCTCTGTACCTCTTCAAACTAGCGCGAAGTGCCCGGATCGCTTCGTCTTGAGCCGATAAAGCGGCTTCGTCGACGTTACGTTCCTCGACCTCGCTCGCGCGGGAATCGGGTACGGCCAGCAAGGCCGTGATCAACGTCAAGAGCGTCAGGTTGCACTTCACGCTAAGTTTGGAGCATTTCATCGCGAGGCCCTCTTGCCGGAAGCGGGGACTGCGGGCGCGGACTTCGGCTGGGCCGGAGCGTCGCCCTCCTCGATCGGACTGACCGCGAGCTTCACGTCGGTGTAGCCGCGGAGCGCGGCGGACGCGAGCAGCGCCTTGATGGTCTCGTAAGGCGCGCGCTGGTCGGCGACCACGAGCACCTTGGCGTTCTGCTCGGCGGCCTGCGAGAGCTGCGAGACGAGCGTCTTCGACGCGCCTTCGTCGTCGATATCGGAGCCCGCGAAAGCGAACTCGGAGATCCGGGCTACCGGCTTGCCGTTCACGAGCACCTCGTCGCGGGAAACCTCGAGGCGGAGGATGTCCGCCACGGACTTCAGGCCCGCCGTGCCGGCGACCGCCTGCGGGAGCTGCACTCCCTTGGGCGCCGTCGACTCGAGGGCTCCGACCGAATAGCTCTTGAGGAGGAAGATCAGGATGATGGTGAAGATATCCGCCATCGACGTGATCTGAAGGCTCATGTCCTGCGACTGCGAATTGCGTCTGAGGAAGCTTCGCCTTGCCATGGGTTACTCCGTTCGTTGTTTAGTACCCGCCGAGAAGAACCGACGGCACCGCTAGGCGCGTGAGTTCCATCGACTTGATGACGTCCCGGTAAGCCACGCCGTTCTCGGCGACCAGCACCGCGCTCGAGACCTTGGGCTCCTGGCCCTTGATCAGAGCGAGACGGTCGGCGAGAGCGTCGAAGTCCCAGTTGCCGCCTTCGGCCTGGATCACGTAGCCGCGCGAGCGGCCGCCGTGCACGGAGACTTCGATGGAATGGTTCCGCTTGAGGGCGACCACCATCCCGGGCTCTTCATTCGAAGGAGAGGAGGCCGCGCTCGACGCGGTGACCTCGCCTTCCAGCACGCCGATCGAGAAGAACGACGTGCTGACCAGGACGAACGCGATCAACACCACGAGACAGTCGATCACGGACGCCAGGTTCAGCTCGAAGTCCAGGCCCTTGCCCGCGCTTCGACGTCCCCTGCGGCCACGACCGCCTGAAGAGTGGTTGGCGTTCGACACGTTCATATTAGAACGACTCCTGCTTCTTCTTGCCGCCGACGGCCTTCAGAGCGCCGGCCTGAGCCGAGTAGAAGCGCTGCTTGAGGATGTCGAGGGTCTGGATGCCCGCCTGATCCGCTTCGGCGACGAGGCGGTTCGTGCGGTTCATCAGGAAGCTGAAGGCGACCATGCAGGGGATCGCGACGCCGAGGCCGAGCATCGTGGCGTTCATGGCCTGCGAGATGCCCGAGGCCAGGAGCGCCGACTTCTGCGACGGATCGGCCTGGCCGATGGCGCTGAACGAGGCGATCAGGCCCGCGATCGTGCCGAAGAGACCCAGGAGGGTCGCGACGTTCGCGATCATGGCCAGGAACTGCGTTCTCTTCTCGATCGTCTGGGCGGCCTTGCCGACTTCGATCTCGATGCCGTTCTCGATCAGGCTTTCCGGCTGGTGAGCGCGGAGAAGCGCCTGCTTCACGACGGCGGCGGAAGGCTTGCCTTCCATCTTGTCGCAAACGGCGATCGCCTCTGCGACCTTGCCGGCCATCACGAGGTCACTGATCTTCTCGAAGAACTTCTCCGGGTTCAGGATCGGGTAACGGTAGAACAGGGCGACCGACCGCTCGACGATGATCGCGAGGGCGAAGCCCGCCGCGATCAGGATCGGCAGGATGTGTCCGAGGCTGCTTTTTTCCATTTCCATTGTCGTTCTCCTTACAAGATGGGCGGCTTAGAAGGCCGTCCGGGGCTGATAACTGACGACCACCTGGTCGCTGTCTTTGAGATTGAGCAGGAATTGAGAATCCGTGATCGTGAGGACCTTGCCCGAGTGGATCCACAGACTGGGCGAGACCGGGGTGCGGGAGCCGTCGCTATGGACCACTTCCACACGAATCTGTTCCTTGTCCGTCGGCTCGCGCTTCAGCATGAACGAGCCGAAGCGGTCGACGATGGCGAGGCCGATCTTGTCGAGGATCGGCGAATAGTCCTCGGCGTCGATGTCCATCGCGGTCGAGCCGTTGCCGACCAGGTTGGCGAGCTTGAGGAAGCGGCGCCCCTGGTCGTGGTCGACCTTGTTCAGGTCGAGGCCCGAGTGCAGGCGCGCCAGGGTCGATCCGTAGATGGCGACGATCGGCGCCACCATGTAGCTCTGCTTCGAGCCGGCGGAGACGCCGTCGAGCTTGGCGAAGAACGAGTCGAGCTCGGCCTTCACGAGCTCTTCCTTGATCAGGTCGCTCTCCTTCGGGCAGTTGGCGAGGCGGAACTTGTGGCCGTCGACCGTGCGCTCCGGACAGGACGTCGAGAGCATCGAGTACGGGCTGAAGTTCGAGGGCGGGTTGGCCGGGATCGTGACGCTCTGGTCGTCTTCGTCGCCCAGGAACACGATGATGCGGAACGAGCCCTTGCGGAAGAACGCGGTGTCGGTCGACTCGTTGTCCTTGAAGAGCTGGAAGAGCGAGCTGAACGCGCGCTCGGAGCCGGAGCCGGTCGTGCCGACCGCGGCGTTCACCATGAAGTCGCGGATCAGCTGGTCGATCGACGTGTTGTTCAGCGTCGAGAGGATCGGCTTGCCCGAGTGCACGGTGTTGTTCTTCACGGTGTTCACGCACTGGGAGACGGAAGCTTCGTTGCCCGCGGGCGAGATGCACTTGTCGACGCCGCGGGGAGCGTCGTCGGCGTCGCGCAGCTTGCAGTTCGCGGGGCCCTTGATGAACTGCCACATGCCTTCGTAGCAGAGCGCCGGGATCGGTCCGTCATGCATGCCGGGAAGCAGGCGCGCGTAGCTCGGGCCGTAGGTCGGGTTGTCCTGGCCGGGGGTCGGGCCGGGGGTGAAAGTCTTGTTGAGGTATTCGGACATGAATGTCTCGCGGCCCTGCGGGACCGTCTCGAGGTACTTCTTGAACGACGGGTGGGCCATGTACATGTCGGTCGTCACGACCGCGGTGCGGATGTCCCAGCTCGGGCGCAGGTACTTGCGCGCGAAAGCACCGAAGCCCTTGCGCAGCTTTTCCTGCGAGGGCTCCATGCTGACCGAGTTATCGACGACCCAGAGGAGGTCGACTTTTCTTTCCTCCGTCCGGACCAGGTTGAACTGCTCCTGGGCGGGGAGGATTCGGAAACCGTTGTCAGGCGCGCAGGCGATGAGCGAGCCGGTGACGGCTACGGCGAGGGCTGCGGCTTTTTGGAGACTCGAAAATTTCATCTTTCGTTACCTCCAGTACGCTCGGGGAGCGGAGCGCCTGTGATCACCCTGGAAAATACCTGAGTGAACTACACAGATATTTATCGCACTGTGTCATTTCTGACAATAGGGAAAAAGGTAACGGTATTGCGAAGTTAGTAATATCCAGGACTTGTGTCAGTTTTGACCCACTTCGGCCCCGGATAAAAACGAGCCTGTTTCGACCCGAATTCGTACTCAATTAAATGAATTTATGGGTTTTGGGGTGTTTCTCGCCTGCACCCGGAGCCGCGCCGCGGCCTCCTGGATCCACCCGGTATAGGTACTGACCCGGGTGTAGATCGCCCCGCCATCGCAGCGATCGATGGCCTCGAAGGGGTAGAGCTTGCTGGTCACGCCGACCACCTGCCAGACGTCTCCCACCCGCGCCAGAAGGGGCCCGCCGGAGTCCCGGCGGCAGATGCTGGTTCCCGGCGCGAAGCCCGCGACGAACTCGTTCGGAGTGAAAAGCAGCTGCTCGATGAATCCGGTCGTCTTGCGAAGGATCCCGTCGTCGATCGAAGGACTGACCATTCCGAAGCCCGTGGCGACGAGGTCGCGCGCGCCCACGAAATCCGCCGCGTCTCCGAGATCCACGGGAAGGTAGCCCTCGGGCAGACCCCCCTCGAAGTGCAAGAGCCCGATGTCGTTCAGGTCGCGGATGTCGTAGTGGTCCCTGCCCTTCCAGCCCGGATGGGCCTCGACGCCGGTTGCCTCCCGCCAGACGTACCCCGAGCCGTCGCGTTTCACGAAGGCGACATGAGGCACCGGAAAGATGCGGAAATCCAGGCAGTGAGCCGCGGTCAGGACGAGGTCCTCCGCGATCACCGTCCCCGAGCAGTTCTGCGGCATCCACTCCACCTTCACCACCCGGTGCGCGATCGGGTCGTCGGGCGCGACGACCTGCCCGTTGATGATGGCGTGCGCGGGGGCCACGCCCAGGAACAGCTTCGAAATCGCGAGGATCAACACCTTCCGAAAATCCATGCTAGAACCCCAGCTCCTCGGCGGTGCCGATCTCGTAAACCGAGTGGATGTTCCTGGCGAGCGCGGAGGCATCGACCCAGAGGCCGCCGTCGGGCTCGCATTCCCAGGGCTTCGCGTACGGCCAGTTGCACTTCGTGCCGCGGAAATTGCGCAGCAGGAACTCGCAGCGATCGCCCGTCTTGCGCCGGCCGATCACGAGCGGGAAGTGCACGAGGCAGCCTTTCTTCAGCTCCGGGCCGCCGGGCCCGAAGCTCACGCCCTGGTACTTCGGATCGAAGCGGATCATGTTGTAGCACATGCCCACCGCGATGGGCTGAACGTCGCCTTTGCGGCCGAGCCTGGCATTGATGTACTTCACCCAGCCCTGCGGGCCGTGCTCGCGCACCAGCTTTCCGGCCGGCGTGCCGAGAGGATCCCCGGGGCCCGCGACGTAACCATTGAAGGCGCACGCCACCTGGGGAACCGCGACGCGCGCCCTCGGGTCCTGGCACGCGAAGTTCACCGCGCGATCCAGGAACGCCGTCCTGCCCCGGGCGCCCAGCGCGCGCTGCACGTCCCGGAGCTCCGTCGGCGTGAACGCGCCTTTCGGATCGAGCTCATAGAGCCTGATGATCAGCTTGCTCAGGCTCTCTTCCTTGGCGGCCTCGTCGCGCCTGATCGCGGCGGCGGCGTGCTCGCCCCGGATCTCCAGGAGATCGCCCAGCACCGCGCGGTGCTCGCGCTCGGTTTCAACATCAGTTGGATAATCGCCGAAAGTGCGCGCGAAGCTCCCTTCGAACGGGCGCGCGTCGCACGAGCCCCGCCGCTTGAGCGCGTTGACCGCGTCGCACACGCGGCCCATCTCGACGGTGCCGCGGCCGCGCGCGAGATCCACGCCGATGGCCACGTCGAGGGCCGAGGTCAGCTGCCCCGAAGGGCCAAGCCCCCCGTGCGAGACGCGGTAAGCGTCCATCAGCTGCGCGGCCGCGAAAGCGTGGCAGATCGAGATGGCGTACTGGACCGGCTCCGGCACCTGCTCCAAAGGGCCGCCATTCCGGTCCAAACGGACCGGAGAGCAATCGTCCCGGCCGCCTACGGCCGAAGCCGGAAGCGGGGAAAGCGCTGTAATCACTGCGAAAAATGCCAATACCCACGAGCGCATCGCGGGAGAGATATATCCTGACTAAATTAGTCAGTCAATAGGCCTCTTCCTTACGGCGTATGGTCATCGAAGTAGCGCTTCAGCCCGACCAGGAACGAGCTGAAGCCGAAACTCTTCATCTCGGTATAAGCCTTCGGGGCCGACCACTGCTCATGATGGACGCGATAGAGCCCGACGAGCAGCCCCGTGCGGTCCTTGCCGTGCTGGCAGTGGATGAAGACGGGCTGGAGCTTGGGATCGGTGAGCGCGGTGAGCGCGGCGTTCACCGTCGCCTCGCTCGGATAGCTCAACGGATCGATCGGGAAGTACTCGAAGTTCATGCCGAGCCGGTTCACGATGTCGCGCTCGCGGCGCGGATCCTCGGTTCGCAGGTAGATCACGGTGCGGATCCCCTTCGCCTTGAGCGCGTCGAAGTCGGCGACGGTCTCGGGCTGCCCTCCCCGGAAGATGTCAGGGGAAACCTGCGAGAAGCGCGGGATGGCGGCGTTCGCCGCCGCCAAGGGAAGCAGGAAGGAAATCGCGAGGGCCGAGCTCAGGTGGCGTAGGTGCATGGGGAAGTTGTCTCAACGACCCGGCGCCCGGGCAAGTCGCGACGCGGCGAGGACGACGGGTCAGCCCAGATCCCAGCCGTAGGCCACCTCGACGAGCTCGGCTCCGCCGATCTCGACGCGCTTGCTCAGCACGGCGATCAGGCCGCCGCCGATATTCTCGTAGAAGGAGCGCGTCGGATTGCTCTCCAGGACCCAGAGCATCATGCGACTCTTGCCCTGCGCGCTCAGCCAGCGCATCTGCTCGCGCATGAGCGCGCTTCCCACGCCTTCGCCGTGATGGGCCTTCTTCAGATAGATCGCGCTCACCTCGGAGTCGAAGGTCTCGACCGCGTCGCGTGCGGGCCCCGCGCACGCGAAGCCGATGAGCTCCCCGTCGGGCGCCTCCGCGACGAGCAGGCGGTTCGCGCTCTTGCCCTGCTTCATCTGCTGGATCAGCCCGCTCCACATGGCCTCGCGGCGATCGGTGGTGAGGCTCGCGAGATAGGAATCGGGAATGATGCCGGCGTACGCCTCCTGCCAGCAGGCGACGTGCACCCGCGAGACCGGGCGCGCGTCGCCTTCGCGCGCGACGCGGATCCGGTAGGGCGCGACCGCGTCCTCGGCGCAGATCAGCTGGTGCTCGTCCTCGTAGAAGAAGGCCTCGGGCGCGCGCGTGAGCCTGAGCTCGGCGGGCTCCTTCAGAACCGACTCGTGCCACGCGCGAAGGCCGCTGCTCTCGTAAGCCTCGAGCCCGGCCTTCTTCCAGAACGAGATCGCTCCCGGATACCGCTGGCCCGCCTTGGCGAGCCACGACCCGTCGGGCTTCGAGGCGCGGCGCGGATCCGATTTCGGGCAATCCTGGTCGACCGCCTCGTAGATCCCGATTCCGCGGCTGATCAGGCGGTAAAGCTTCATTCCGCGATCTTCGAGCCCGAGATGAAGTAGTAGGCGAGCAGCACCGGAGTGCCCGCGATGATGGTGATGATCTGCCCGATGCCGATTCCGTCGCCGCCGTGCTGAGCCACGTTGACCACGCTCGACGTGCAGAAGATCAGGACGGACTGGATGAAGACGAGCATCAGGAGCAGGAACTTCCGGCTCAGGCGGTAGAGCCTTTCGGCGTTCTTCTCCGTCACGTCCCACGGATAGTTGTGAACGTGCGGAACGGTGAAGAGCGCGAGGAACAGGACCATCATGCCGATGGCGAGCCCGGGAATCGTCCAGATACTGTGCGCGCTTCCCCAGGCGATCGGCTGGCCCTGGAACCCGAACTTCAGCGGGATGCGCGGCGGAAGCTCGCGAAACACCCGGCTCACCATCAGGACGTGAGCCGAGAGCAGCGCGAAGCTCAATCCGATGAGCATCGTTTCCAGAGGCAGGAGGAAAAGCTTCAAGCGCGGACGGTCGTCGACGAAAGAGGCCATAGCCTCATTGTGCCAGACGGCCCGGAAATCTTCACTCCCCCTTCACTTTCTGACGAATCGGTCGCGGATCCGCCCCAAGACCCTGCAGCAGGCCTCGATGTCGCCAACTGCCTCGACGAACTCCCGGCCGTCCGGGTCGGCCAGGATCATGTCGGATTCGGCAAGCAGGTGGAGCGAGGTGACCTTGAGGCCACGGGCGAGCTGGCAAACGGTGGAAATCTGAAGGTCCCTGGCAACGCCGTTCTCGATCTCGTTGATCGTGCTGTGCGCCACGCCCGAGCGGCGGGCCAGCTCGCTCTGGGAAATGCCGAGCCCCTGGCGCAGCTGTCTCACTTTGCAGGAGACGCGGTGCACAAGCTCGCGGAGTTCTTCGATGCTGTATTGCTTTCGTTGCCGAGCCATAAATCGAGCGATGTTTGCGAAAACTTCACATGTTTCGACGCCAGAAGTCACATCGAACCCTGTATTCTGACTATGGATTCGATATAGCTGCAGCCTGAGGATTAAGTGAACCAACCCAGCGGCAACTCCCCATCACGCATGGTCCTCATCGTCGATGACGACGAGGACACGCTTTTGACCCTGCGAATGGCGCTGGAGTTCGAAAACTACTCCGTCGTCACCGCCTGCGACGGCCAAGAGGCATTGCAGCTTCTTGCCAATTCCGCGCCCCCCGGCCTGATCCTCTGCGACTGGAACATGCCGAACCTGGGAGGCGAAGGCTTTCTTATTGAAAAGGCTAAGGATATTCGATTCGCAAACATCCCCGTCGTAATCTGCTGCGCCGCCCTCAGCAAGCCGCCCGCTCTCGCCTTGGGCGCCGTGGGAGTGCTGGCGAAGCCTTTTTCCCTAAAACAGCTGGCGCAGATGGTCGCGCAGCATTACCGGGCCCCAGCCTGAGCCTGAGGCGGGCGATCAGGCCGACACCACGCCGAAGAGCTTTCCGATCAGCGCCGTTGCGCCCATCGCGAACGCGCCCCGACGATGGCAGGTTCGGATGCACAGCAGCGAAT
>CAYZKI010000009.1:0-21381 GCA_964478745.1 uncultured Bacteriovoracaceae bacterium | reverse complement strand
CCGCGAAGCCGGTGAAGGAGCGCGCGAGGCGCGCCCGCGTCGTCCCCGCGGCGGCGGCGAAGGTCGCGGCGCTGAAGGCGGAGCGAACGCTCCTGGCGGCGAAAGACAACAGGCCCGCGGACCGAGACCTCCGCGCAACGCCGAAGCTCAACCTGCGCGCCCCCTCACGATTCCAAAGGTGAAGGAAGGCTTCGTGAAGAAGCCCACTCCGCCGGAAGCGCTCGCGGAGCTCGAGGCCCGCAGGGCGGCGGAAGCCGAGGCGCGCGCGAAGGCGCAGGCCGAAGCCGCGGAGCGCCGGAAGCAGAAGCAAGCCGAGAAGGAAGCCCGCAAAGCCGCGGCCGCCGCCTCGGGAGCTTCGGAATCCGCCGCGCCTGCCGAGCCCTCGTCCGAAGGCGCGCCCCAGGCGACGGACTCGCCCGAGACGCCGGCCGCGCAGAGCTGAACCTTCGGCGCGCCGGCCGGACGCCGGCATGCGCCGCCTGGCGCTATTCGATGTTGATCACGCCGAGGAGCAGGTGGTGGTCCGACAGGCTCGTCGGGGTGACGGTGAAGCCCGTCGCCCTCAGACCTGACGAACGGTAGATCGCATCCGGCTTCCATCCGTTGTCGAGCGTGGCGCCGCACGCGGCATCGCTTCCCTTCACCTGCACGCAGGCATCGACATATCCGGCCGACCGGATCTGCCTGATCGCGTCGTACTGAAGCGGATCAGGCGAGTCGTGAACCGCGTTCAGGTCGCCCGCGATGATCTTCCGTCCCGAGAAGTTCGACGCCCAGGACAGCAGATTGCTCATGTTCTGCGAGACGTACCCGCCGCTCCAGTCGCGAGCGATGTCGAGGTGAGTGCCGAAGACGTTCACGGCCGTGCTTCCCACGCGCACTTCGGCCCGGATCGCCGAGCGATAATCGCCCCAGCTGTTGTCGCCGATCGAGCGGCTATCCATCGAGTTGACGGGAAGCTTCGTCAGCATCATCACGCCGTAGTCGTACCGGGACTGCCAGGTCACGCCCGACCGCGAGTTGAACTGGGTGCGGATGTCCGCCACCGCCCAGTCGCTGACTTCCTGCAGGATCACGACGTCCGGGTTGTAACCCAGGACGAATGCCGCGACCGCGCTCGCGCCGGCCTCGACGTGGTGAGTATTGAAGGAGACGACGCGGATCGAGCCGCCCGACGCCGCGGGTTGAGTGGTCGTCGTCGTGGTCGAGGTCGTCGTGGTCGTGACCGCGCTCGGCGCGGAGACCAGGTCGATGTAGTTCAGATTGAAGCCTCCGCGCTCCACGAAAACCCGCATCACGTAGGTACCGGCCGCGAGGCTCACTCCGCTTCTCCGGACGGTGGTCCACGCCTGCCAGTTGCCGGTGTTCGGGAGGTTCATCGTCCCGGTGAGGTTCGCTCCGTTGAACTCGACGCGAAGCGCGCCTCCGTAGCCCGCGACGCGGGCATCGACGGCGTAGGTGCCGGCGGGGACGTTGACGGTGTACTCGAGCCATTCTCCGTCGGCGATCCAACCCACGTTGGTGCCGCCTTCCGCGCACGCCTCAAGGTCGACGTTCGTCGAGCGATAGGCCCCGCCGTTGTTGCCCGCGTCCGCGTCGTAGAACGCGACGCCAGCGCCGCCATTGTCGAAATCCTCCGCCTGGATGCGTCCCGGCACCGAGAACGCGCGATAAGCGGTCTGCGACGACGATGAACGGGAAATGAAGTTCAGGTAGTTGAGGTTGAAGCCCGGCGAGTCGAAATAGACCCGCATCGTGACCATGCCTCCGGGAAGGGAGACCGCGCTCTTGCGCACGGTCGTCCACGCCTGCCAGTTGCCCATGTTCGGGACGGTGAACGTGCCCGTGCGATCGCTCCCGTCGAACTCGATGTGGAAGGTTCCGCCGTATCCGGCGACGCGCGCGTCGATGTCATAGGTGCCGGCGGCGATGTTGACCGCGTACTCGAGCCACTCGCCCGCGCCGATCCAGCCCACGTTGTATCCGCCCTCGGACGCGCCCTCGATATCGACGTTGGTCGAGCGGTAATCGCCGCCGTTGTTGCCGGAATCGTCGTCGCGATACGACTCGTCCTGCACCCCGTTGTCGAAATCCTCGGCCTCGATCCGCCCCGGGATCGAAAGAGAACGGTAAGGCGACTGCGCGCTCGCGGTCTCGGCGCCCACGGTGAGAACGACGGACAGAACAGCGCCCGTCAGTAATGTTTTATTCCCCACAAGACACCCCCGAATGCAAAATGGTTGCGTGCCACGATTATGACCGGACGCACTATCGGGCTCAAGGGCGAATTATTCAATTAAAGTTGAAAAACCGCGGGACATGAAAATTCCCGTTGTCCGCGCGTATCGCCGCCCGCATGCCGGAGCTGTCACGCGTGACACGGCGGAAACGCTTCGCTTTCCGAAGAATCTTTCAGTTTTCGGAGCTCAGGACTTCCGCTGAAAAGCCTCGATGTCCCGAAGGACCTCCTTCTCGTGACCCTCGGGATTGACCTTCGAGTACACCTTGCGAACGACGCCGGACGGATCCACGAGGAACGTCGTGCGGTCCCAGTACTTCGTGCCTTTCCATTCGCTCTGCCCGACGCCCATCGCGTTCAGCAGAGTGGCGCTCGTGTCGGCGAGAAGCGGGATCGAGAAGGAGAACTTGTCGCAGAAGCTCTTGTGGGAGGCGACGTCGTCCTCGCTCAGCCCGAGAACCACCGCGTTCGCGCGGTCGAATTCGCTCTTCGCGGCGCTGAAGCTGCGCCCCTCGAGCGTGCAACCCGGGGTATCGTCCTTCGGGTAGACGTAGACGACGAGCCACTTTCCCTTGAAGTCCGATAGCTTCATCACCTGATTGTCCTGGTTCGGGAGCGAGAACTGCGGAAAAGCCTGGCCGACGCTGAGCATGGATCGATTCTCCTTAACAAGGGTTCCACACGGGCAACGACGCTACGGGCGGCTGAAATTTCCGTCAACCCCCCTGTTCCGAGCGGCCGCGGCATGCGAGGATGTGCGGAACTCCTTGTCGGGAGACAGACCCTCCCGACCGGCGGCCCTCCTGCCGCCTGGAGGCCCCTTGAACCGGAAGGCGCCGATCACGCGCCAGGCCCTAGTAGAGGCGGACGCGAACGATCGAGGCGACACGACGATCCGCTTCAAGCAAGCGCCGGCGCCCCGGGCCGGAATCTGGATGGCACCGCCGAAGCAGCTCTCCTTCGGCTCCAGGAACTGT
Source organism: uncultured Bacteriovoracaceae bacterium (assembly GCA_964478745.1). GTDB lineage: Bacteria > Bdellovibrionota > UBA1018 > UBA1018 > UBA1018 > CAYZKI01. The sequence continues at coordinate 18,165 of CAYZKI010000009.1, read as the reverse complement.
CCTCCTTTCAACCCATGAACCCTGCCACTCAACGAATCCACCGTGCCCTCGCGGCACGGCTGTCCTCCCACATCGGCGAAGAGGTCGTCCTGCGCGGATGGATCCTCCGCCTTCGCATGCTCGCCAAGACCACGTTCATCGTCCTCAGCGATCGAAGCGGAATCGTGCAGTGCGTGGCCGCGACCGACGCGATCAAGGGCCAGGCCCTCAAGCTCGACGACGTGGTCGAGATCCGGGGAAAGCCGCGAGCCGAGCCGCGCTCGAAGCAGGGCTTCGAGGTCGACGTGCTTTCCATCAACGTCCTGAACCCCTCGGCGGACGACCTCCCCTTCACGTCGGGGTCGGACCCGAAGGAGATCAGCCCCGAGGTGATCCTCGATCACCGGCCCCTCGCGCTCCGCACCGAGGCGATCGGCGAGGTCTTCGCGGTGCAGGCCACCATCGTGCGGGCGTTCCGCGAGTTCCTGAACTCGCAGGGTTTCACCGAGATTATCAGCTCCAAGATCGTCGCGAGCGGGACCGAGGGTGGCACCAACCTTTTCCAGATCAAGTACTTCGAGAAGACCGCCTACCTCGCGCAGAGCCCGCAGTTCTACAAGGAGCACGGCGTCGCCGGCCTCGAGCGCGTCTACGAGACGGCGCACGTCTATCGCGCCGAGCCGCACGCCACCTCGCGGCACCTCACCGAGTACTATTCGCTGGATCTGGAGATGGGGTTCATCGACGCGCCCGAGGACGTCATGCAGCTCGAGCGCGAGCTCCTCACGGCGATCTTCGAGGAGATCAACTCGAAGCACGGGCACGCGCTGAAGAGGCGTGGTCTCGCCCCGCTCCCGTCGATGCTGAACGTGCCGTGCTGGGAGTTCTCGGAGTGCCTCGAAAGGCTCCGGAAGAAGCACGGGCGCTCGGACCTCGTCGACGACCTGGATCCGGAGGGAGAGCGGCAGCTGTGCGCGATCGCGAAGGAAGAGGCCGGCATCGACTCGGTCTTCGTCGTCGGGTTCCCTTTGGCCGCACGTCCTTTTTATACGCACCCTCGCGGGACCTCGGGGGCCGCCCAGAGCTTCGACCTCCTTTTCCGCGGCATCGAGATCACCACGGGAGGGCAGCGCCTGCATCGCCGCTCCGACCTCGAGTCGGCGCTTCGCGCGAAGGGCATCGACCCCGCCGCCTTCGCCGCCCATCTGCGCATGTTCGAGCTCGGCATGCCTCCGCACGGAGGGCTCGCGATCGGGCTCGAGAGGCTCACTGCCCAGGTGCTGGGGCTCTCCAATGTCCGCGAAGCCACGCTTTATCCGCGCGATCGGAACCGCCTGGCACCCTGAGCGAAAGTTGCCGCTTCGCGTATGGTCCCCGAGTTGCAATAGGCCGGCCCCATGAAAAAAGCCTACTTTCTGATGATGGGTGTGGTGTTGGGATTGGGCCTCGCGGCATGCGACGACGATGACCCCGTTCCTCCTCAGCAACCCGGGGAAGTGACCTGGAACCGGATCTCGACCGAGCTCACGCCCGAGGACATGTCGCTCGAGGATTGCGATGCGCCATTGCGCTTTGAAGTGCGCTCGGACGGAACGTACAGCGCCGGCCCCTGCAAGAACGTCGAAGGAGCCACTCCGGCGACCGGAACTCTCGAAGCTGACGAGAAGACCCGCCTCTCCGAGCTTGCGACCCCGTACTCGAAGAGCGACCTCTCCACGCGCCAGTGCGATGCCCTCGTCGAGCAACCCGGCAACGGCAAGGCGGTCCTGGGCTATACGAGCGGAGCAACGCAGGACATCTTCACGGTGAACGGCACGGAAGGCTGCTACCTCGGCGACTTCGACCAGGTGACCGCCCTGATCTCGTACGTCGATGAGCTCGCGGACCGGTACTATCCTACCGCTCCGGAGCCGCAGCCGAGCCCGTCCGCGAGCCCGACCCCCGGCCCGAGCCCCACGCCGAGCCCGACGGCCACCGCGCTGCCCGCGCCGGCCCGGAACTGAGCCGGACGAAAGCTCCGATCGGTAGAAATGCAACGAGGGGAGGAAACTCGCGTTTCCTCCCCTCGATCGCTTGTTGGGCTACCGGAACCGGCTACTGGCGGGCCATGTCCGGATGGATCGCGAGCAGCGCTTCGTTCATCGTCTGAACGTTGCGGAAGCGGATCCCGCGGCTCTGCTCGGTGCGACCCGAGGGGATGATCTGGCCGAGGATCGGCAGCTTGATCTCCTGAGCCGGGATCGACTCGAGCAGCACGCCGAAGATCGGGGCCTCCCGGATCATGTGCTCCACCTGCGTGCGGGTCGAATCGATCGAGAGCGGGTTCGGAGCCCGGCCTGACTTCGTGATCTCGACGCCGATGTTCACGAGCTGGCCGATGACGCCCGAAGCGTCAGCCATGGTGCGGGGGCCGACCTCCTCGGGGAGCTGACCCAGGATCGCGTCGATCTGCGTCTCGAGCTCCTTGGACTTCGCCGCGATCTCCTCCGGAGTGAGCGGCTTGGGCTCCTGGGGAGGAGTGGGCTCGGTGCCTGGGGTCGCCGGATCGCCTTCTCCCTCGCCTTCGGCTTCCTTCTTGAGCTCGACGCCCATCTGGAGCGCTACCCACTGACGGACCAGCTCGCGAAGCTTGGGCTTCACGGCAAGGATCCTGTCACGGAGAGCGATGCTCTTGATGATCTCGGACGCGTTCGAGGCCTGCTCGAACGCCCAGTACTTCTTCTCGCCGCGGTTCGCGTCCGGATAGGTCACGTTCAGCACGCCTCTGGGGGCCGTCAGGCCGCCGAAGACGCGGAAGAGCGACGCCGGGTTGTCGGCCGCGCGCATCCCGTCGATGTCCGAGCGGATCACGGCGCTCGTGATCGCGAACATGCGATGAATGTCGTTCGTGCGAGCGACGAATCCAGGCACGGTCAGGAACATCGGTCCCTGGCCGGGGATCTGGACCATCGGCATGACCTCGTCCTCGAGAACCCCCTGCATGAGGTTCAGCGTGAACCCGCCGCCCGGGAGCTCGGAGCCGAGACCGGTCACCTGCTCGAAGTCGAGGAACGACACGCGCATCGACGAATCGATGTACTTCGGGAACCCGAAGCCGCGGTTCGTCAGCATGAGCATGGCGAAGGCCTTGTCGAGCTCGATGCCGCGGACGCGCAGGCGCTCGCGCTCGCCCGAGCTCGTCAGCCACTTGCGCTCGATGGTCGCGATGCCCTTGGGCGTCTGGACCTTCACGAAGCGCTGATCGCCGACGGCCGCCGCGGGGGCGTCCGGGGTGCGCGCCACTTCATGGAAGAAGAAGAGCGCTTCGGCCGCGCCGGACGCGTAGGTGTTGATGATGCGGTTCGCGGTCTCGGGATCGAGGCCGGCGGCGCGGATCTCGTTGAGCACGTAGAACGTCTCCTCGAGGAACACGCGCGCCTGCAGGAACGTGCCGATGAGCGAGTTCACGTAGCCCGCGGTCTGCGTCAGGCCGAAGCGGATGCGGTCACCCGCGAAGTTCCTGAGCGAGTAGTACGAGCGGTATTGATCGGCGACGTTGCGCACGATCTCGGCCGGGGAGGTTCCCTGGTCGAACCGGTTGCACACGGGGTTGTAGCCCACGTCCTCGTCCGAGCAGAACGAGAACTGCCTGATCGGCAGGCGGCCCATCACGCTCGTGTTCTGCGTGAGGGCGTACCAGTCGGGCAGCCCGAGGTACTTGCGGTACCCTTCGACGTCCACGAACCTGCCGTTCACGATCTTGAGCGTTCCCGCCGTCGGGCCGCCCGGGAGCGGGAGCTCCTTGAGGCCGCGCTCGGCGATCTGCTTCTGGACTTGCGGATGCAGTTCGAACACGCCGGCGTAAGCCGTGCGGATCGCGTGCACGTCCTGGGGGCCGAGACCCGCGTAATGGTCGTGGCGCTCCAGGTAGTCCATGATCGACGAGTAGTCGCGCTTCGAGCCCGTCTCGCCCTCATGCAGCCAGTTGCGCTTGTCGAACGAGCCGATGAAGTTGTGGCGGAGGCCCAGGTTGTGGCCCATTTCGTGGGCAAGGACCCACTTATAGGTTTCGACGTGAAGCTCGAGGTCCGTCTTGCCTTCGACCTCCCTCAGGCCGCCCATCTCCTGCCTGTCGATCAGGCAGAGGCCGGCCTTCTGCATCGAGGCCCGGAACTTCGCGTTCGCGTCGACCCGGCGGGACTCCATCGAGAGCTCGGCCTTCTCCTCGGGAGAGAGGACCGAGTCCATCTCCTTCAGCTGGGCCTGCATCACGAGCTGGGACATGCGGCTCCGATCGCGGAGCGCGCCCGTCTCGGCGCCCTTCTTGAGGGCCTGGTAAATGGCCTTCTGCTCGGGAGTGAGTGCCTTGATGAGGCTGATCCTCTCGTCGAGGTCGCCCACGTCGCGGGCCGACGTCGAGCGCATGCGGTCGGCGTAGTCACGGATCGCGGCCGTCAGCGCCGCGCCGGTCTTCACCTCGGGCTTGATCGCCTCGGATACGGTCTTCTCGAAGCGCGATCCGCGCAGGCGCTCGGCGAGGCCGCCCAGCGGGCCGTCGCCTTCGCCGGTGCCGCCGGTCGCGCCGTCCGCCGGCGCGGGGCTCGGCAGGGGCTCGATCTTGTCGACGATCGCGTGATAGGCCTTCCGCGCGCTTTCGGTCTTGCGCAGGTACTCCACGGTCGAGCGGATGTTGCCGCCGTAGATGTACAGCGAGCCGTTCTCGACGCGCCCCGAGCGGGGGTTCGCCGAGTTGCCGCCGATTCCGAGCACGCCGGATTCGGAGATCTTCTGCACGTAGTAGATGTGGTTCTTGTCCAGGTCGCCGATCTTTCCGGCCTGCTCCGGCGTCAGCTCGCGGCCTTCCACCTGGAGCTCGAGCACGTCGTCCGCGCGCTCCATGGGCGTTCCGGCGAGGGCCTTGCGGAAAGCGGCGTTCCAGTCAGCGACGACCTCCTCGGTCGCCTTGATGATCGCTTCTCGCTCCTCGCCCTGCGGCGGGATTCCCGCGAGGACGTAGCGGATCTTCTTGCCGCCCCGGATGTCCCAGAGCGAAGGAAGCGGGATCTCGGTCTTGGTCGTGCCGGTCGTCCCGCCCGCGGTCGGGTTGGACTTGCCGAACGTGAACAAGCCGAAGCCGAGCGCCTTCTGCGCGAGGTACGGGATCGCCAGCTGCGGCTTCTCGTCGTTCTTCTCGTAGCGCTTGAAGGAGATGCGCTCCTCGAACGTGTAGTTCGCGTGGATCACGCTGAACGAGCCCGCCGAGTAGATGCCGAGGCAGCTCGCGTCGGGCGCGGCCGCGTAGGTCGTGCTGAGCGTGAAGTTCAGGATGCCTTCCGGGGAGGCGAGGCGCTGATCCATGTCGAGCACCGAGTCGACGCCGGTCGGGCTGAAGCACGAGAGCTGGTAGTAGCTCATCGGCGAAGCGACGGTCGGGATGCGGTTCGCCGACCAGTCGAGGTAGGCGACGGTTTTCCCGTCGATCTTCCCGTCGAACTTGACGGGGACGTAGCGGGGCGAGGCGAGCGGGTTGCCCTGCGAGTCGGTCGTCTCGCGGCGGAAATAGGCCGCCGGGATGTACATGAGGGTCTCGCGATCGAGATCCGTGCTGCCGCCGATCTTCCTGATGGCGTCGGCGCGGACCACGCGCATGCCCTTCTCCTCGAAGACGAAGCGGGTGATCTCGGGCTCGGCGTTCGCGCCCGGGAAAGTGTTGTCGAAGCCGTTCGGGCTGTCCTGCATGGTCCTGCGCATCAGGTACTCGGAGCCCGCAACCTGGGCGACGGCCACCATGTTGCGCGGATCGTGCTCTTCGCCCACTTCGCGGGGCGTGGAGCCCCGGCGAACCTGGACGAGCTCGGTGTCCTTCGCGGTCAGGCCGCTCTTGACGCGCACTTCGCCGGTGCGGTTGCCGTCGCGGTCCTCGCTGAACTCGACGCGGACATAGTCGAGCTCGACCTCGAACTGACGGACCATCAGGCAGTCACGGACCTCCAGGACCTTCTCCTTCACCGCGTCCGTGCAGCGCATGACGCGAGGGTCGCGGCCCAGGCGCGCGAGATCGACCGGATCCGCGTCGCTCAGGGAGTAGATGCTGAGCTTCCGGCCGTCCACGCGGATGGCCATCCGGGCGTTCGGGTTCTCGTCGATGCCGGCGAGCTTGACGCCCAGCTTGTCCTTGATCTCGGCCTTGGTCATGACCGCGTGGTCGAGCGAGGCGCGCTCGAAGAGCTCCTGGCGCGTGTCGCGCTCGAGCTCGATCGGCTTGCGGTACTTCGAAAGAGCCTCGACCTGGATCTGCTTGGCCTCGAAGGCCTCGGTTTCCTCGAGCTCGAGCGAAGCCGAGCGGACGCCCTTGCTGGTGCGCCGCTTGATCACGCCCATGCGCGAGACGGGGAACTCGAAGATCGGCAGGAGCGCCGGATCCGAAGGTTTCGCCCGCGGCTCGAGCATCTGCTTCTCGATGGAGCTGAGCGCGGAGACGTTCTTGATCACGCGGAATGCGCGGACCACGGGCGGCTTGTTCCTGGCCTGGAGCTTCAGCACCACCTCGACGCGGTCCTGCGCCGGGAGCGAATGCACGAAGTTCTCGAACATGAAGCGCAGCGGGGTCGGGGCATTGGAGCTCGTCACTTCGACCTTGCCCATCGGGCGGACGTCACCCGTGGCGAGCTCGACGCGAGCGCCGTCGATCAGGTCGCGGCGGAAGGTGTTCTTCTTCTCGCCGTCCTCGAGCTGGAAGCCCAGGCGGTCGGCGACGAGCGAAGAGACCTGGATATGCGTGGCCTGGTCCCACTCGGTCGAGGAGAATCGGAGAGTATCGGTTTCCTCGCCCAGGTCGTTCTTGGCGCGAACGACGGTGCCGTAGGCCCTGATCGGGAAGTTGAAGATCGGAACGAGGATCTCGTTGAGCTCGGAGACCTCGGCGAGCGCGTCGTCGATGGCGTTCAGCTCGGAGCGGTCGTTGATCACGCGGTAGGCGGTCAGGCCCTCGGTGGGGCTGAGCTTGATGCGCACCGGGTAGGTCTCGCCCGGCGTGGCGGTGATCTTCAGATCCTTGAACATCGGGCGGACGACATCCGGTCCGACCAGGCTCTCGACCGGAACGGCGTCGGAGTCGGCGCCGCCCACGAGCTTGGAGCGCCCGGTGGTGAGGTTGATCTCCGCGTTCTGCAGGGTGGAGATCTCGATCAGGTTCTCGCCCGCCCCGTCGGGGAACTTGGCTTCGCGGCGTCCGGTGCAACCGGAGGCCGAGACCACGACGAGAACGAGGGCTGCAACCAACGTGAGCTGTGTCTTAGAACGCATAAGATACCGATCCTGCAATCTGAGTGGTTTCGGGGTCGATCAGGGAAACATTGCTGTCGTAGCCGTTCGCGCGAAGCGTGGTGCCGGCGTTCGAGATCGAAACGCCCGCTCCCCAGCCGTCGCCGAGGTCTTTGTCGATGCCCTCGCTCCAGCTGAAGCGGCTGTTGAAGTTTCCGGCGTAAGTCCAGCTTCCGCCGAAAATCAGGTCTGTCGCGAAGGACCAGCCCTTGCCGAGATCCACGCCGATGTAGGTGCGGTTCGAGAAGGACGAGGCGGCGTTCGAGCCGCCCGAGGTCGTCGTGGTGAACTCATGGATCGAGCGCGTGTAGGAAGGCTCGAAGAAACCCGAGACGGGCAGGCCCATACGCTCCAGGCTGTACTGGACGCGAGGAGCGATCCTGAACGCGGCGATCAGCGAGACGCGCGAGCGCATTCCCGCGCCGAACGGCGTGGTGACCCACAGGCTCGGCGACAGGCGCAGGTACGGATTCAGCGCGATCGGGGCGTGGCCGAGGCCGACGTCGACACGGGAAACGGTGGGGTCCGTGTCGCCGCCGCTGAGCGGCTGGTCGATCTGCACGAGGGCCTTGGGCCTCCACGAGCCGAGCTCCACCAGGGGCGCGAGCAGCATGACCGCGGCCGAGCTCTTCCTCGGATTATCGAAGGTGTGGAGCGTGGTCGAGGTCTCGATCAGCGTATCGAGGTGGAAGATCGACGGCGCGGGCTCGGGGGAAGCTTCTATAATGGTGGTTGAGCTGACGGCGGGGTTCGCGATCGAGACCGCGGGCGCGGCGGTCACGGTGTTCGCGGGCGTCAGCCCGTTCTCGGTTGCGGCATAGGTCTCGGCGGCCCGCGCGACCGCGCCCGTGCCCAGCGAAACCGCTGAAGCGAGGCTCAGGCTGAGAACAAGGCGTCCGAAGACCACTGGGACAAAACCTCCACACACGGACCGAGAGGTCCGGCGCGGAGCGTAATGCCGCTTCCGTGCCACGCAAAACCCCACAAATACCGGGGTTTTCTGGGGCCAAAATGAGCCAAAGGGCCACGCTGCGACTACTTGCTACTCGAACTGTCTAAACTTTAGGCAGAGGCGCGGCTCACTCCGGGCAGCGGCGGCTCGCGATCTGAGCGGCCTTCTCGCGGAAAACCGCGGCCCAACTCGAGACCGGAACCGACGGCTCCCGGAGCTCGATTCGCGAGTACCGGAACAGGTCCTCGACCTGCGCGGCCGTGAGCTGGGAGAGAAGGCCGGAAAGAAGCGCGCGCCCGGCTTCCGAGATCTCGGGGTCGCTCATCGTTCCCGAGAGCGAGCCCTTCAGGCGCGCTTCGCATCCGTCGCGCCCCTTCCAGATCTCCTTATCCTTCCACTTCTCGAAATTCGCCTTGGCGTGGCGCCGATGAGTGCTCCAGCCCGCGCCGCCGAAGGTCGCGCCCGCGTCGTTGATCATGAGCCAGGGCTGGCAGCCCGGGCCTTCCCCGTCGCAGACCAGGCGCTGATTCTCCTCCTTGCTGTCGCCGTGCTGGAGAAACGCGGCGAGCAGGCGGAAGGCGTCGAGCTCGGCGCGCGAGGCGCCGCCGGAAGAAGCCCTCACGCCGCGAAGCTCCTTCCAGCTCCAGCCCTCGAGCTCGACGGGCATCCCGTCCTTCTCGCGCGCCACGACCACGGGCCTGGCCGGATGCTTGCGCTCGATCGCGGCGCGCGTGAAGGTCCGCCTCTCGGCGCGCGGTCCCTTACCTTTATAAGGATCTTCCGGGCACCCCATGCAGACCACCGTGACGGGATCGACGCGATCGGCCCGGAAGCCCAGCGCCCAGAGCAGGCGCGTGGCGGCGACCTCGGCGAAGACCTCGCCGTTGTCGCCGTACTTCTCGCGAAGCTCCGCGGTCTCGTGCTCGTACTTGATCTTGTGCTTCCGCCCGAAACGGTCGCGGCACTTGAACTTCGGCGACGCCCCGTGGTTCTCGCCCGAGGAAGGCTCCACGTACTGGCAGGTCAGTGTGCCGTTCTCGACGGCGGCGTCGAGGGCGGGCTCGTCGGGCCCGCTGATGATATCGCGCGCTGCGATTCCGCCATGCGGCATCCGCCAAACCTGCGATCTTTCTATCAAAGCACTTCTCTCGAGCTCCGTGACGGGCCCGAGGGCCACCGCCGCGAGGAGCCACACTCTGCGCATTCCGGACACCTGGATCGTTGGGGATTCGCGCCCCCGACGATGCAAGCAGGAGGCCCTCTAGGGAGTTTTCTTTGCGTCGCGAGTCCGCTAGATTGCCGCTCATGACCAAGAAGAAACCCCGCAAGAGCGGCCGCGCCGCGAGCAAAGCGCGCGCGCCCCGAGGCGCCCGGAAGACCGCTCGCAAGCCCTCCCGGAAAGCCGCGGCGAAGCCCGCGAAGCGCAAGAAAACAACCGCGAGGAAGCCCCGGGATGACCGTTGGCTGAGCCGCACCCTGGTGCGCTCGGCGAACGCGCTTTCCCGGCAGAACCCGGACGGCTCGGTCTCGGTGATGCACCTCGAGAACGAGACGTACATGCTGAAGATCGATGGCATCGCCGCCGAAGTCTGGCAGCTCATCGACGGCAAGACGCCTCTTTCCTCGATCTGCGAGAAGCTGATCGAGAAACACGAGGCGCCCGAGAAGCTCCTCAAGGCCGACCTGCGGCGCTTCGTCGCGCACCTCGAGCGCGAAAACCTCCTCGAGACCTGAGTGAACAAGACCAAGCAGGCCGCGGCTTCCGTCCTACTCGTCGCGGCTTCCCTCCTCCTCAGCTTCGGAATCGGCGAACTGGTGGTCCGCTACACGGTGTTTTCCGCCGAGGAGCGCGCGAAGGGCGCCGTCGCCACCTGGCAGTCGTTCAGCAACGAGTTCATGCAGATGAGCCAGAACGACGAAGGCTGCACTTTCTCGGACCGCCTCATCCCCCACCCGAACCTGGCTTTCGTGCATCACTCCTTTCCGAGGTGCGGGATCCACGGGCTCAACGCGCTCGGGCTGATCAGCAGGACGGATCTCCCGAGGCAGCGCAGCCTCGACTACTACACGATCATGATCGTGGGCGGCTCGGTCGCGAGCCACCTGGCGGCCGGGACCCTGCGCGAAGGCCGGATCTGGCTCCAGGACATCCTCAACCGCGATTACGTCAGCCCGAACGGGAAGCCCTTCCGAATCGTGAGCGGCGCGGCCGGAGGCTGGAGGGTGCCCGCGCAGCTCACCGCGCTCGAGCTGAACGGCGAAGGCGTCGACGCGGTGATGGCGGTCGATGGCTACAACGAGGCGTCGGCGGCCGGAGGCGGCGCCCCCATCACCAGCCCCGATCCGGTGTATCTGACCGTCGTCCAGCCGCACGGCGCCGCGGGCCCGCTGAGATGGATCTGGGCCCTGCAGCGCTACCGGCAGTTCGCCATGAAGTTCTGGCCGACCCGGCATTCCTTCCTGGCGTTCACGATCTTCGACCGGATGGTGAACCTGTTCTCCCAGTCGGCTTCGGTCCGCGAGACCTACGACTCCTACCTCTACAAGCACTTCGCGTTTCCCCAGGAGTGGACTCCGCAGAAGAGGGATGAGTGGAACCGGACCCGCTACGAGACCTATCTGCGCAGCCTTGAGGCCAAGGCCCGCGTGCTCAATCTCAAGTACGCGCACTTCCTCCAGCCCGTCCGCTGGATCGGCAAGCAGCTCACCGAAGAGGAGAAGTCCTACCGCGAATACGTCAAGGAGGGCTCTTACGAGTCCGTCTTCCTTCCCGTCGTCGCTTCGATGAGGAGCAAGGGCTTCCCGACAGTCTCCCTGACTGACGTGTTCACGGGCATCGCCGAGACGATCTACGGCGATCACATCCACTGCCGTTACGGAAGCGACGGCGACAGCCCGGGATACCGGATCATGTCGGAGAGGATCGCGCGCGAGCTTTCGCGGTTCTGGGGCCTCAAAAGGAGGAAGGAATGAGCTCGGGCGGGAACTCCCCTTTCTGCGTGCTTCCCTGGGTGGAGCTTCACCTGAACCCCATCGAGGAGGGAAAGACCTGCTGCGCCCAGTTCGGGCAGCGCCGCGCGGCCGCGCCCAAGCCGCTCCTCGACCAGTTCAACAGCGAAGCGTTGAAAGGCGTCCGCAGGGACTTCATGAATGGCCGCGTTCCGAAGGATTGCAGCACCTGCGTGCAGCAGTCCGCCGCCGCCGCCACCTACATGACCGTCAAGAACCCGGAGTGGCTGGCGCACAAGCAGTCCAGGCTCTCGATCACCTCGGCCGACGGCACGGTCGACGGGGCCCCGCTCTTCCTCGACCTCCGTTTCGGAACCCTGTGCAACTTCTCCTGCCGCACCTGCAACAGCGAAAGCAGCAGCAAGTGGTACCCGCTCGACCGGGAGCTCGGCCGCAACGCCGTTCCTCTTTCGCGCCTCGACACCGACCGCTCCTTCATGGAGAGCGTCAAGGCGGCCTTGCCTCACGCCCAGGCGATCTATTTCGCGGGCGGCGAGCCCATGATCCTGGACGGCCATTTCGAGGTTCTCGAGGAGCTGGCGCGCCTCGGCCGCTACGACGTCGCCCTGACTTACAACACGAACCTCTCGATCACGCGGTTCAAGGGTCGCGACGTACGCGAGTACTGGAAGGGATTCACGAACGTCCGGCTGTATCCGAGCATCGACGGGATCGGCGAGGCGGGCGAATACATCCGCCAGGGAATGTCCTGGGAGGAGACCCGCACGAACATCGAGTTCTTCAGGCCGTACATCGCCGCCCTGAACTCGGTCGTCAGCGTCTATAACGTCCACTCGATTCTCGAGCACGTCCTGTACTTCCAGGAGAACTACGGGCTGAACAGCCATCTGTTCAACGCGTACTCGCCCGAGATCATCAGCACCACGATCCTCCCCGCCGACGAGAAGGAAAGAGCCCTGCGGGCGTACTCGGGCTTTCTCTCGCGATGGGAGAGCGTGCTCACCCCCCTTCAGGCGGACGAGATTCGCGGCGTGATGAAGTACCTGACCAGCGCGGACCATTCCAGGCTCGGCCCCGAGTTCCGGAAGTTCAACGATTACCTGGACCGGAAGCACGGCAGGGACTTCAGCGTCACTTTTCCCGAGCTTGCGGGCTGGTATTCACGACTGAGATCTGCTTAGATTCCGGCCATGAAAACCTGCCGAATCACGTTGGGAAGTCGCGCCGCTTCCACGAAGACTCTCGAGCTCGTTTACGAGATCTTCGACACGTCGATCGCGCGCAGGTGGACGGAGCGCCTGGCCGCGGCCCTCGAAGCAAAGGCCAAGCTCTGGGACGACGGCCATTTCTACGGCAGGCACGTCCAGACCGAGGAAGCGCTGGTCGAAGAGATGCTCCGATCGGCCGCCGTGCTCGAGCACTGCGAGCAGGTCGGGTCGCCGCCGCTCGGGCTCAGACCGGGGCTGACTCGCCCCGAGCTCACCACGCTTCACGACTACTACGAGAGCCTCGAGGGCCGGACGTACGAGCCTGAGCTTCCGCCCGCGGTTCACGACGCGATCCGCGCGCTCAACGTCCAGATCCATCAGCTCGAGCAGTTCCTGCACCCGGACTCGGGGATCCACATCCAGGCCATCCATAATCACAGCCGCTCCGCGCTCGAGGAGGCGGACTACGCGCTTTTCACGCCGGACTACAAGTTTGGCTACCTTTACCTGGGCTACGCGACCACGGGCATGCCGGTGCTCGACTCCTACTTCAGCCGCTCGACCAAGACGCCCGTGCCGCAGCGGGAGTTCTCGGACGAGTTCATGCTTTGGTTCCGCTCCGATCACGTGTTCCGGGAAAAGGTCCAGCTCGAATCCTGGTTGAAGGAAAACTTCGGGTGGGATGCCAGGGATCCGAAGATGGCCCTCGGCTCGATTCCCCTGGGCAGGCTCGTCCTTCCGCGGACCGAGAGAAGAGCCCTGCTCGAGCAGCTCAAAGGCTTCGACCGCATCGTCTCCGTCGCGCTCGAGGACGCCGTCGAGCTCGCGCCGGATGCGGACTTCCAGTTCAAGGACAAGGAGAAGCTGCGGATCGAGCCGATCCTCTTCGCGTCCTCGGCCGACCGCGAGACCTCGTGGCACACCGCGGAGTGGATCCATTCGACCGGCGAGAACCAGTGGCAGGGCTGGTACTGCTCCTCGGGAATGCGCTCGCTCTACGTCGACTTCGACGGAAACGTCTTCACCGGGACGTGCGGAGTGGGCGGCTGGTACGGGAACGTCTTCAGACAGGGCCTCGCTCCGGACAAGAACCTCAACCAATGGATCCGCTGCACCGCCAAGGCGTGCCAGTGCGGGTCCGACATGTTCGCTCCGAAGGTCCGCGACAAGAGCCTGATCCCGGCGAACTTCGACGATATCTACGCGCCCACGACGCGGGCCCCGGAGGACCCGGGCGCCTATCGCCCGGTCGAGCGGGTGAAGCGTCCCGACATCGTCTACGGAAGCACAAGTCAGCTCTTCAAGCAGATCATCTGGGACCTCACCCGCCGGTGCAACTACTCGTGCAGCTACTGCTTCCCCGACGCGCACAACAACTACGAGGCTCACAAAAGCCTGGGCTCCCTCAAGCACGCCGTAGACGGCCTGCACGACTGGTGGCTGGCCGGCACTCCGGGCCTGTTCGTGATCACCGGCGGCGAGCCGACGACCAACCCGAACTACCTTGAGTTCATCAGCTATATCCTCGCCAGGAACCCCTCGAACGCCGTGCACACGACGTCCAACGGCTCGCGGAACTCCGTGTTCTACTCGGAGCTCCTGACGCTCTCGAACATCACCTTCTCGGGGCACATGGAGAGCCTGGAGAACCCGTCGGTGAGCTCCCGGTTCCTCGAGAACATCGAGGCGTGCGTGAAGGCGCGCCGGACCGACTCGAGGGCCGCCCGGCACGCGCTCCAGGTGCGGCTGATGCTGAAGCCCGGAACGCTTTCGCTGGTCCGCGACCTGGCCGCCGCGATCGCCGATATCCCTCATTTCCACGAGGAGGCGACCCTGGCGTGCGATCTCCTTCATCAGGCCTCCGACAAGACCCGGCTGAAACCTTATACCCCCGAGGAGCGGGACTTCGCGGCGCGGGAGCTGTGAGGATCGAATGGCTGGCGCGAATCCACCTTCCAAGCACGAGTTCCGGGGCATCCGCGAGCACGACTTCAGCCTGAACCCGGACAAGGATCCGCGGGGCCGGTTCTGCCCGCATCCGTTCTTCAACGTAGAGATCCACCAGCAGGGCAGGGTCTCGGTATGCTGTCCCGCGTGGAACCGGCGCTGGATCGGCAACTTCCACTCGAGCACCCTGCGGGAGATCTGGGAGTCCGAGGCCGCCAGGGAGATGCGCGAGTCGATCCTCGATGGGTCCTTTCGCCACTGCGACCGCAAGGAATGCGTTCTGATCCAGTCGGACGCGCTTCCGAAGTACGAGCAGCTCAGCGCCGACCGGAAGCGGATCGTCGACTCGTTCGACCTGAATCCGAGCGAGCTTCCGATGAAGATCATGCTTTGCTACGACCGCTCGTGCAATCTCTCCTGTCCGAGCTGCCGCAAGGACAAGATCAACCACGTCGAGGGCTCGCCGGAGTACGAGAAGTCCATGCTCCTGACCGAGAAGCTGCTCTCCGAGATCTTCACCGAGAAGAGCGACCGCCGGATCATCCTCAACGTGACCGGATCGGGCGACCCTTTCGCTTCCCTGGTCTTCCGCCGGCTTCTCGAAGGCATCGATGGCGCGATTTTCCCGAACCTATCGATCGAACTCCAGACGAACGGCGTGATGATGACCGACCGGATCTGGGGCCGCATCCACCGCATCCACCGCAACATCAGCCAGGTTCGCGTCTCGATCGACGCCGCCCGGCCGGAAACCTACGCGATCGTCCGTCGCGGCGGCGACTGGGACCTGCTTCTCGAGAACCTGCGCCTGCTCCACGCCCGTCAGCCGCGGGTCCCCCAGACCGTGGCGAACTTCGTCGTGCAGCAACGCAACTTCCGGGAGATGGGAGAGTTCGCCCGCCTCTTCCTCGACATGGGCTTCAATCTGATCAACTTCGCCTTCATCAACGACTGGGGCACCTGGAGCTCGCGCGAGGAGTACGCGCACCAGTGCATCTGGAAGACGAACCACCCCGAGTTCGACGAGTTCCTCGACGTCCTGACGGATCCGATCCTGGGCGACAAGCGCGTCTTCCTCGGCAACGTGAGCGAGTACCGCAAGGCCGCGCTCACCCGAACGGCCGCCCCGAAGGCTCAGAGCGAGGCTTCGGCTCCGGTTTGAACCGGCGCGATCGGCGCCGTCGTGAGCACCGGGCTCGCGGACTGCTCGGCGAGCTTCGCCGCGTGCTGCTTGAGCGAGTCGCTGAGCGGCTCGAGGATCGGCCGCATCTCCTCGGCCTTGGTCTCCGAATAGGTCTTCATCAGGAACTCGTAAACGATGCTCTGGAAGTCATGCGGCCGGAAAAGCAGGCCGCACTGCGGTGGCGAGTAGACGAACTGGAGCGAGAGGTCGACCTTGAGCTCGCGCGCGAACGCGATGAACTCCGGGACTTCCTTCCAGTTCGAGACCTGGACCGCCTGCGAGATCGCGAGCGTGAAGCCTCGGCCTTCCTTCGCGCGCTCGTCGCGGTACTTCGCCAGCTGCTCGAGCGTCGCGAGGCTCTTCTCGAGAACGCCGTTCTTGCGGATCAGCGCGAACGTGTCCGGCTTCAGGCTGTCGAGGCTCACCTGGATGTAGCGGATCGGGATGCGATCCAAGCGCTTCCTGATCGAATCGCCGAACTTCCACTGGCCGTTCGTGGTGAAGAGCCAGGTGCACTTCGAGTTGACCTTCGTGACCTCGTCGATCAGGCGGAACGTGTCCTTCTGGACGAACGGCTCGCCGCCCAGGACGTCGAGCTCCAGCAGCTGCGGGAAGATCTCCTTCGGGCCGCGGGTCCAGAAATCCGTCGAATCCCAAAGCTGGTTCGGGTCGCGCCACGTGCCGCACATGATGCACTGGAGGTTGCACTGCCCGTTGAGGCGGACATCGAGCCGCCGCGGAGGCGCGGTCTGCACTTCCTTCACTTCGATGTGGTCCTTGAGGTGGATGTGATGCTTGTTGCAGCCGATGTGACGGATGTACTTCTCGCAGGTCTTGATCTCGCCCGTGATGAACTCGCGGCGCAGCGAACGGATCTTCTCGCCGTTCCAAACCGACATGAGGCCGCCATCCGTCGTGGCATTGCCGTAGCTGTAACCGTAGGTGCTCCCGTAGATATAGCAGCAGGGATAGACCTCTCCGTCCGGGGAGAGCACGAGCGCCGAGAACGGAAGCGCGCAGAATTTATCGTCGGCCATTGCGTGGAGCATAGAAGAAGAAATTCGATCAGTCACCCCCGGCACCGTGAAAAAATCGCCTGGAATGACGTTGGATTTGACGCGTCACACATAAAAATTCGCCGGGTGATGCGCCGGTTGTCATCGCGGCTGCGATTTGCTTAGATCGCGCCCGTGAGCACCTTCAGCGTAACCCTGGGCAACCGCGAGCACGAAGGCGAGCTGACGCTCGAGTATCGCGTCTACCCGACTCCGATCGCGCGAAGGTGGGCGAAGCTCATCAGGCGCGCGATCGCCGCCCGCAAGCCGATCGATCACGGCGGAAACTTCTACGGACGCGCGCTGAAGTCCGAGCCCGAGCTGATCCAGGACATGCTCGACGCCATCGCGACGATCGAAGCGACGAAACCCGCGGACGTGCCCTTCGAGCTCCCGTTCCCGCCCAAAGTCGGCATGTCCCGCGAGGAGCTGCTGCAGCTACACGAGATCTTCGAGCGGATCGGCGTCCCCGAGCATTTCGACCGGTTCCCCGAAGCACCCATCAACGGGCGCTCCGCGGTCCTCGCGCTCAACGTCGTGATCCACCAGGTCGAGCAGCATCGGATCCAGGGGCAGGACGGCTGGATGCACATCCAGGCCACCTTCCCGACCGGCAAATGGGAGCTCGCCGCCGAGGATTTCAGCCAGTTCACCACTGAGATGCAGTTCGGCCGCATGTACCTCGGCTACTGCACCACGGGAGTCCCCGTGCTCGAAGCGTTCAAGACGCAGGCCCCCCAGTTACCCGTGCCGCAGAGCCGCTTCAACGAAGAGTTCCTGCTCTGGTTCAGGCCCCCCGAACGTTTCGAGGGCTGGGACGAGCTCGATCAGTGGACTCGGCGGAAGCTCGGTTGCGGCGCGCGGGAACCGTCGCTCGCGCTGGGATTCATCCCCCTCGGCGAGCTCATCTCGCCCGCCGGGCTCCCGCCCGAGGAGCTCGTGGCCGAGATTCAACGATTCGACTTCATCCGCGGCCTTTCGATCAGTGATTTGCGTTTTGAGGACCCATTGAATAAGGTCCGTGAAGCCCATGTCCGAAGCCAACGACGACAAGAAAAAGCTGTCTGAAAGCTTTTGCGCGCTGCCCTTCGTCCAGCTGCAGATGCAGCCGACGGGCAACGTCTCGCCGTGCTGCTGGAACCAGGGCGTCGTGCTCGGCAACGTGAAGGACGAGGACATCTTCTCGATCTGGAACGGCGAGAAGATGCGCGAGCTCCGCCGCGAGTTCCTCTCGGGCGAGGTGAAGTCCTGCGCCCAGCAGGTCCGCCACATCGGCTGCCAGAACTACTTCCGCCACCTCGAGCCGATCATCGAGCTCACCGAGTTCCAGAAGAAGGGTCCGCGAAAGCTCGACCTCCGGCTCAACGGCAAGTGCAACCTCCAGTGCGTGATGTGCGAGGTCTGGCAGCAGCCGAACGGCCTGTACGACGAGTGCGGCTTCTGGGAGCGCGGGCCGACGGAGATCTTCCCTCACCTTCTGGAAGTCGACGTTCTGGGCGGCGAGCCTTTCGTCCAGAAGGACACCTTCCGCCTGATCGACGAGGTCACGAAGCTCAATCCGGACTGCGG
>CAYZKI010000008.1:7059-21447 GCA_964478745.1 uncultured Bacteriovoracaceae bacterium | reverse complement strand
CGTCACGTGCCCGAAGACCACGTTGCAGCCCGGCGAGAGCATGACGTGCACGGCCTCCGAGACCGCCCAGGTCGGTCAGCACGGCAATATCGCCACCGTCGTCGGTACTCCCCCGGTCGGCGCCGACGTGACTGACTCCGATGCGGCGAACTATCTCGTCGAGGATCAGGGAACCCAGGGCTGCACGCCGGGCTACTGGAAGAACCACGTCGACTCGTGGCCGGCCACCGGGTACGCGCCCAGCCAGACCGTGGTCTCGGTGTTCGCGAGCTCGGCTGCGTATCCCTATGCGTCCAATACGCTGCTCGAGGCCCTGGGCTTCGGCGGGGGGCCGGGAGTGAACGGCGCCGCCGAGATCCTGCTTCGCGCCGCGGTCGCCGCGCTCCTGAACGCGTCTCACCCGGACGTCGATTATCCGCGCACCACCGCGTCGGTGATCACGAGCACGAACTCGGCGCTCAACTCGGCGGATCGGCCCACGATGCTGAGCCTGGCCGCCGCGCTCGACGCCGACAACAACCTGGGGTGCCCCCTCAACTGAGGTCACGCCCGCCACAGCCCGGAAGAACCCCGGCCCCGGCCGCGAGGCCGGGGTTTTTCCGGGACCTCGGAAGGCCGGGGCTATCCGACGGCCCGCGTTCCGCCGATACGTCTGAATCGACGTGTGACTTCGCGACGCGAGCGCCAAAAAACTGCCGCCCTGCTGCTGCTTCTTCTCGTTTCCCGGCCCTGGGAAATCGCGGGCGCGGCCGCGAGCACCGCGCCTCCCGACGTCATGAGAGCGGTGAGCGAGGTGCTTCAGGGCGGAACCCCCGACATGCTCAAGTGCTACCGGCCCGAGCAGGCGTTCCGGCGCAAGCACGACGCCGTCGAGACCGTGGCCATCCGCTTCAGGCTCGAGCCCAGCGGTACCGTGGCCGATGCCGCCATCGAGCGGAGCGCGATCCGCGAGCCTGAAGTCGAGCGGTGCATCCTCGATGTCCTGCAGAACCTGGGCTTCCCGAGGCTTCCGACCGAGTCGGGGCTCGCGCTGAGCTTCCCGCTGCACTTTCGGTTCTCGGGCAATCTCGTGAAGGGGCCCGCGCCCGTGGCGGCTCACGCGAAGAAAAAGAAGCAGCAGCAGAAGCCCGCGAAGAAAGTGGCTCACGCGAAGGCGAAGTCGTCGGCGAAGGCGAAGTCAAAGTCGAAGGCGAAGAACCAGAAGCAGAAAAGCGTCGCCGCGAAGGCGCGGAAATCCAAAGCGGTGAGCCAGAAGAAGAAACCTGGCGCTCCGCGTCCGAAGCGCGCCCCGGCCGCGGAGGAGTGAGTTCCCCGCGCTCAATCCCAGTGCAGGATGTAGTAGCAGCGAAACCCGTCCGTAGTGGGCGTGGTCCGCACGCGGTTCAGGTCGGTCGCGAAAACCCCGGCCGAGTTCCCGGCCCATGAGCCCCCGCGGGCAACGCCGCCGGCCGCGATGTCGACGTAAGCGTAGCCCATGCCTGCGAACGGGAACACGCTGTATGCGCTCCAGTTCCCGGCCGGTCCGTAGTTGAACTTGCCGCCGTTGATCAGGGCCGTGGCCGGCCCGTCGTTGTTCCCGCTGGGGCTCGTCACGCTCTCGTCGGCCAGCCACTCCCAGGTGTTTCCGGCGAAATCCCAGATCACGCTTCCGTTCGAAAGCACATGCGTGCGCCGCTGGCTGTCCCACACCGAGTTGCTGCAGCTCTGTCCCGTGCCTGTGCAAGCGTCCGCGTCGCTCGAGGACGCGGCCAGGTTTGCCGCCGGGGCACCGTCGGAATGCCCGCGGCTCAGCCCGCCCGCGTCGCCGACCGCGCCGTTCGCCCAGTTCGCCGCGACCGACTCGATGTTCCGCGCGATCGTCTGCCACCGGAGCGTGTCGAGCAGCTCATATCTCGGCCCCAGGTCCTTGCACGCGTGGCGCGCGTCGACCCCGTTCAGCCCCGTCCACGGAAGCCCCGCGGGCACCGACTCGGGCGCGTTCGAGGCGGACTGTTTGGCTTCGTACTTCATCACGCAGAATTCGTAGGTCGTGTGCGTCGTGTTCGCCGGAACGAGCACGTAACCCGCCGGGCAGGTCGGAACCCCGATCGCGCCGCTCGCGGCCTGGGCCGCGTCCTTGAGCTGTGCGCCCGAGCTCACCGAGGCGAGCTGCGTGGCCGCGGGCGCGATGTCCATGCGAACGGGCTCGCCGTCCACGCCCGAGGGCGTGAAGCTGCCGGTGAAGCTGAGCACCGTCGCGTCCGTGGTCTGGTAGGTGCCGTTGCCGTTGGTGACCTGCAGGCTGCGCCCGGTGGAGCAGCCCGCGGAAAGCGTGAGCTCAGCGCCCTGATACTCCTGGGTCAGGACCGTGATCGAGGCCACGGTCTTGCTCTGAAGGACCGAGATCTCGCTGGGGGCGAGCGCGGCCGTCTGGTCAGTGCCGCCGCTCGCGGCGATCATGCGGACCTGCGTGGGGCAGATCGAGAGGTGGGAAAGGGTGATCATGCTCGCCGGGCCGACCTCGATCAGGATGCGCGAGCTCTTTCCGCCGGGGTTTCCGCCGATCGTGCCGCTGCACGAGACGGACAGGAGAAGGAGCGGGAGGATGGCGGCGGGAAGGTTCCAGGCTCTCATTTCCGCTCCTTTTCGTCGGTGGCTTGGGTCAGCGGGAAGATCGCGATCTCCGCGTGATGAACCGTCGTGCGCGCGCCTTCGACCTTCTTCTCCAGCGCCGAGATCTCGGCGATGGCGCGCTCGAGGATCTTCACCGCTTCGTCGTAGCATTCGGGATTGGTGGGGAACGTGATGCCGATCAGGTTGCGCTCCTGCGGGGTGGCGTTGTCGATCGAGTCGGCTGCGAGCGCGAACATCTGGCGGTGGTACTGCGTGAGCGCGCCGAGGTAGACCTCGCCCACGCACTTGATCGTGTCCTTGGGCGGGGTCACGGCGCCGTTCTCGCCGGGCACGATGTAGGATTTCCCGATCAGGAAATCGAGCGCCTCCTTGATCTGGCTGAGCGGGAGCTTGTTGCGGAGCTTTTTCTGGATCCACTCGGCATCCGCGCGGAAATCCGGGAGCGACGCGAGCTCGCGGATCGCGATGTAGTGCCAGTGGCTCATGTACCGGTAGAGCTCCGCTTCGGCCGGGTTGCGCCTCTGGTAGGTGGCCCGCCGACTGAGGTCGGTGAGCGCGATCAGCCGCGTGGTCTGCGAGGAGCTCTGGAGCTTCACGAGGTTCTCGAGATGGCCGAGCTCCGGGGGCTTGAGCCCGAGCAGGGGGGCGATTCTCGAGTAGATGTTGAGCGAGAGCTTGCGCTTGCCCGCGAGCACCATGGGCAGGTACGCGGCGCCGAGCTCCGCGCGCGCGGAGAACCCGCGCAGCGAGAACTCGGGATCGAGCGCGCGCAGGTACTCGAACCAGTCTTTCAGGAACGACTGGCAGCTGTGGTACCGGTAAATGTCGGGCCGTTGCGGCTTCTTGGGTCGCCCCAGCCTCTGGGTTTCGCTCACGTCCTTATATATCCCCTGGCTTGCTTTCATTATCGGGTTTTAGACTCTTTTGATCAACTACTATATTTGGACAAAGAAGTTTCGTTTTTTTTAGAAACTAATAAATAGTATTATTATTTCAATAGCTTATAGTTTTTGTGATCACAGAAAACTTGGATTTAACCGGGAAGTCCGAATCGACACATCTTTTCAAGCAGACTTTCCCCCCGTAACCTGACTCCAGGGGTAACGCATAGCGTTATGGGGGTGTTCCAATGAAAGCTGCCGCAAGTCGGTTTTGGGTTCTGGCTCTGGTCCTCACGCTGAGTTCCTGCTTCGGCGAAGGCTCGCGAACCCGTCGTCAGTACTCGAGCTCCGAGGAAGACTTCGCTCGGGGCGGAGTCAAGGGCGCCAACCCGAAGCCGAGCCCGAGCCCCTCGCCGGTGACCACGACGAGCACCACGATCACGACCACCACAAGCAGCAGCACCAGTACCAGCACGAGGCCGAGCACCACGACGACCAGCACTTCCGTGCCCGTCACCACGACGACGATGCCTTCGGGCGGAGGAGCGAGCGCTCTCTTCATGGACGGCTTCGAATACCCCGTCTCGACGAGTGACCTCGACGCCGTCGATCGCTTCAAGGTCCTGGGAGGATGGTCGCACGCGAAAACCCACCAGAGCTCATCAGGAGCGCATGGCTACCTTTATACGGTCGACTCCATTCCCGGTTACTCCGGCCCGTTTCCAGGAAGAGAGTCGTCGCGCGTGCTCGCGATCGCGGCGTTGCCCGCCACTCTCGGAGGCCAGACTGACTTTTATCTGCAGCTCGGAAACGGCTCGTCGGCGGCCTACGACGACACGATCCCGGGTGATGTCTGGATCCAGTTCTGGATCTACCCGCAGAACTACGGTTCGGAAGCTTCCGTATACGCGAACCGGAACAAATTCTTCTATGTCTGCAACTCGGATTTTCCCTGCCATAGCCATCTCTGGATGATCGGCAACAATCCGGGAACGTATCTCGCGGATAACATGCAGCCTCTGGGATCGCCGACGAACCAGGGCTACTTCTGGAGCCTGAGCCAGGCGGGAGGAATGAGTCAGATTGTCAACACGACCGGTGACCCGTACACGCAGGGAACGATCGGCCCGCAAGATGCTTCCGATTTCGTGGTGCCCAACCGCTGGACCCTCGTGAAGATGCATTTCAACACGACGCGTACCTCGGGCAACTCATGGGAAGTCTGGATGCGGCCCTACGGAGGCGAGTGGCGCAAGGTGAGCGAATGGATCGGGGGCCGGACGCCCGGCTTCACCTGGGACATCCCGGCCGAGCACGTCGGCGGGCACCGCGTGCTTCGCATGCCGACGACGGTCGGCGGCTTCGACGGCAGGTCGTCCTACAACTACTGGCAGTACATGGATGACTTCGTGATCAGCGGTTCGGAGGCCGGGCTGCCGCAGTATTCCGATTGATCGCCTCCGGCCCGATCTTCCTCTGAGAGCGCGAAGGGCTCCGCCTGAGTTCAGGCGGGGCCCTTCGTCGTTCTTGCCAACTCTCTGACGTGCGCCGCAAAACCGCGGCGGAATCATCAATGGTTTCAGCCAGATGCCTTCAAGTTTCGCTTCGCTGAAACCGAGATACGCGTACACTTGGAGATTCGAATCGGCTTAGGGCGGCCAGAGAAAGGAAACACATGAAAGTAAGTAACATGGAGAGACCTTGGATCGCGGGGGCCGCAACGCTCCTTGCGATCACGTTCATGACCGCGACAGCCCACGATGCGCACGCATTCGGAAGGCCGAACCCGAGGCCGACACCCAAGCCTTCGATCGGCCACATCGACGCCGTTGACGGGCAGGGCTGGGTGACCGGGTGGGCGATCGACCGCGCCAACGAAAGTGCGCCGGCGCAGGTGCACTTCTTCCTCGACGGCGACAACAGCACGGGAAGATCCCTCGACATCGTCACCGCCGACCAGCATCGCGCCGACGTGGGCAACCACGGCTTCGGCTATCAGCTTCCCGGCGACGTGATGGACGGCAACTCCCATACGCTCTACGCGTACCGCCTTCCGGCTCCGGGCTCCGCGACCCCGCCTGAGCTGATCTCGAACTCGGGCATCCGCTTCACCACCTCGGCCATCACCTACGATTTCGGCATGGAGGTGTTCGACGCCAGCGTCGGAGGCCGCCGCGTCTCCGGCGCGCGCATCGACATCGGCGGCGACCAGCGCTCCACCGACGGCAACGGCTTCGCCCACTACGGGCTTCGCGGCGGCGTTTACACCGTCCGCATCGAGGCCAACGGCTACGAGACGTTCGAGGCGCAGTACCGCGTCGACCGTCACCACGTCGAAGGATTCCCGAGCGGGAACAACCCGACCTACCGCGTGGCGCTCAAGCGCGCGCCGGTGAGCGGCGGAATCGTCGGGCAGCTTCGCATCGACCCGAACGGCGGCTTCGTCGACGACCTGGGCCCGGTGCTCCCGATCTTCGCGCACTTCGGCGACGCGCTCTCGCGCTGGAGCCGCGGCCAGCAGAACGAGGTGATGGCGGATCTCGATCGCATCAAGGCGGCGGGCTTCGACGGCATCCGCTTCTGGTCGACTCTGGGCGGAAACGGCACCGGCGGCGGCTACTGGGCCGGCCGCGCGGTGAGCCCGACGGCGACCCGCGAGTACTGGGCGCACGTGGAGGCGTTCCTGACCGCGGTCCGCGACCGGGGCCTGGTCGTGCAGCTCTCGCAGGGCGACGTGTACCGGGACGCGATCCCCGATCGCCAGGCTTTCGCGCACCAGATGGCGGCCGTAGTGAACCGCGTCGGCACGCAAGTGGTGGCCCTGTTCGAAGGGGCGAACGAGTCGCGCGACACCGGTGAGCCGGACGCGGGAAGGCTCGCCACGTTCGTGCAGCACTTCAAGGACCGCTGCCCGGCCCCGCTCATGAGCCTGAGCGCCTACACCGGCCACGAGGACGTGGCCGTCATCGACGACTTCAGCCGCGCTCCGGCCGACCTGTTCGTCGTGCACTCGTACCGCGGAGGCCGCTGGTGGGACAAGATCCGCCACGTCTTCTCGCTGGTCTACGAGGGCAAGCCGAAGAAGCGCATCGGCTGGAACGGCGAGGGCCCGGGCTTCGGCGCGCTCGTCTCCGCGATCGACAACAAGCACGAGCTCGACGACGACTGGTACACGCTGATGGCGGCTCAGGCCCTCATCACGCGCCAGGGTTACGTGTGGTTCAGCGGTCCGGGCGTGATCAGCGATCATCACAACGGCGAGCGCCTCGAGAACATGCCGGGCTTCCACACCGTGGCCCGCGTGAAGACGATGCTGCCGGCCGACGTGATGTTCTACAACGCGGGCCTCTCGCACGGGGGAACGACGTGGGCGAACCGCCGCGTCTTCGCCGCCGTGGGCGAAACCCGCGCCGACCAGGTCACGCACTCGGACGGCCGTTTCTGCACGGTCATCTACGGCGAGCATCCGGAGCAGGTTCAGGCCGTGCGTTCGTACACCGCGACGCACGACACCTGGATCGGCAGGAAGGGCCGCATCGTTTGCGGCCGCATGTGACCGGATAGCCTGCGTTTGAACGAAGAGGCCCCGGAGGCGCGAGCCTTCTGGGGCCTTTTGTTTGATGAGTGGCCGCTATGGACTCGCGCTATTCCTGGTCCGCGAGAAGTCTCTTCTCGATCGCCTCGGTCTCGGTGCAGTTCCACTCCTTCGCCAGCCTCTTGATCTCGGCTATCACGACGGGTCTCAGTCGATACGTCTTGGTGATTCGCTTCTGATCGAGTGGTTTTATGCGTCGATCCGCGAGCGGGAGCTCGAGCCAGGTTCTGAGCTTCCGGTAGGGCATCTCGAAGAACGGCGGGCCGTCGACTTTGTTCTTTCGCAGCTCCTCGAGTACGGTTGCGAGCTCGCGGTGCTTGAGTTCGTCGAAGTCGAAGTGGTTGGTCAGGCGGAGAACCGCGGCAGGGAGGACCTCCAGGATCCTGGGCTCGACGTTCCGGCCAGCCCAAATCACGTCCTCGATCCGAAGGCGTTTGTTCGGAAGCAGGGGAATATCGAGATTGGTCTTCAGGAAACCCTTAGCGACCAGGAACCCGAGTGTTTCCAGGAAGCGCGGATCCGTTCGGTTGCGCTCGTCGCGCTTCGCCTGTTGTCTGATCTTCCTGAGCAACAAGTCCTGATTCATGTGAAGTCTTCGAGCTTTCCGCCATGTTTAAGCAGCCGTTCCACGAGGTTGGGGAAAGCTCCCGAAGCAATGGCTTGACGAATCAGCTGCCTGTTCTTGACTGGAGCTTTGACCGCCTTGC
This sequence comes from uncultured Bacteriovoracaceae bacterium, assembly GCA_964478745.1. Taxonomy (GTDB): domain Bacteria; phylum Bdellovibrionota; class UBA1018; order UBA1018; family UBA1018; genus CAYZKI01. Next base: position 13,651 of record CAYZKI010000008.1, on the reverse strand, counting down.
TGACCAGGGCGGACTCCGGATCGATCGTATCGACCGTAACGTTCGCGAAAGAGAACAGGTTGCTTCGTTGGTCCAGCTGATTGAATAGATTTGCGAGCTGCTTTGTCAGGTCTTCCACGTAATCAGTATCGACGATATTCAAAATAATGTAAATACGCTAAATATATACAATAAATCAAATGCTTACTGATCACTCAGCAAGGGCGCCCATCACGCAGCGGATCACGCTTCGCGTGTCGGCGATCGCCTCGGAGACGATCCGTTTCACGAACTTCTTCGCGCGGTCCTGCGCGAACTGCACGGCGACGCGCTCGAAAGGCACGTCCAGGCGCTTCAGCACCGTGCGCGCGAACTCGACTTCGCCCATCGTGGCTGAAAAACCCTGGATGCGGCTGAGCGAGCCCACCACCGACCGGGCCGTCGAGCCGAGGCGCACGCGCGCCTGGACTCCTCCCGCCTTCAAGAAACGATCGGTGCCGTCCCGGAGCGCGAGCAGGCGCTGGAGGCCCGATTCGGCGCGGCGGTACTCCGCCGAGCCCGCCGCGCGCTCGATCGCCAGGCGCAGATCCTTTTCGCCGACGCCCGCGGAGACCGAGAAGACGCGCTCGAAGCCGCGCGCGATCGTATCCAGCTGGCCCGTGTCCGGGCGGCGGTCCATCAGCGCGCCCAGCATCTTCCGCGTGGCCTCGATGTCGCCGCGATCCAGGTCCGTCTGAAGCTGCGAATAGTCGATGCGGACGAGGCGCTTGTTGCGCGTGTCCACCAGCCAGTTGCCGGGGTGCCCGTCCGGGTCGAAAACCCCGTGGGTGAAAAGGGCGTCGAGCTCGGCCTCGACGATCTGCTTCGCGAGCGCCTTGCGCAGGCCCGGGTCCTTGATCCGAGCGAGAGGGGTCGCGCCGACGAAATCGTACAGCTCGGCGCTCTTGCGCAGCTCCTTCGGGATCCAGTCGTCGGCCCCGGCGATGGGCCGCGCGACCTCGATCGAGAAGCCCGTCGCGCCCGCGGGGCGCTCGTAAGCGAGCGCCGCTTTCGGCGCCACGCCGCGCTCGTAGCTCATGTCGAGCTCCATGCCGCCGGGCCCGAGCGTCGTCATCGTGGCCTGGAACGCCTCGTCCACGACGAGGCCCACCTGCTTCACGTCGGGGTTCGCGCTGGCCTTGAGCCGCCCGATCGCGTCGGTCCAGATGCGGGCCTCGTTGCGGATGCGGCCTTCGGCCGAATCACGTTGGATGCGCACCAGCGCGGTGCGGAGCTTTCGGCCCTTCTCGTCGAGCAGGTCCACCTGCACCGTGTAGTTCAGCGAGCCCGAGCCGATCAGATCGTTCACCTGGACGCGCGAGGCCTTGTCGCCGAAGATCCGGTCGATGTCGGCCAGGATCTTCGGGCGGGAAGGGGGGATCGCGGCGTCGAAGAAGGAGTCGAGCTCCGCGAGCAGCTTCGGGCTCGCCAGGCCGTTGGCGCGGATGAACTGCCCGGCCTTGATGCCGAGCGGGCCCATCGCGCTCAGGATGTCGGACAGCGACGCCGCCGAGCGCTTCGCGGAGGACGTGCCCACGGAGGAGGCGAGCATGTGGCCGAGCAGCACCTTGCGCTCGGCCTTCGGCGCGGACTCGAGGTAGGCCATGAAGACCTCGCGGAAGACGGGCTCGTCGTAGTTCTCGCCCAGCACCATCCGGTAGACGCGATCCGTGTAGACCGGGTCGCGAAGCAGGCCTTCCTCGTGGTCGAGCAGGCTCTGGAGCATGAAATTGCGCGCGTGGACGCTGCTCTCGGAGAAGGCGCGCTTCAGGGCCTTCAGCGTGTCCTCGGCCTCGCCCGCGTCCTTGGCGCCGAATCCCCTGACCATCTCCTGGTTGACCTGCGGCGCGCTCTTGCGCTTGCCGGTCAGGTACTCGAGGTACTGCATCCGGTTGAGGTTGTCGTGAAGCGCGTTGCTGACCCCGGTGGGAACGTCGACCAGCGCGAGCTCGCTCGCCTTGTACCAGTTCTTGAGGCTGATCCTGCCCTCGGAGAGCAGGCGGCTCTCGGCCGGGTTGGTTCGAACCGCGTCCTCGACCTCCTCGATGAGCGCGTCCTTGAGGGCCGAGTTCTTGGGGAACTGGCGGCCGATCGTGGCGCTCAGGGAGCGGACCACGGGACGGATCGCCTGCTGGGAGCGCGGGCCCTTGGGCAGGAGGCGGCGCCTGCCGGCGGCGTCGATCAGGCCGAAGCGCTGGTTGAGCTGCCACTTCGCGAAGCGAAGCTTCGTGTCGTCGAAGTACAGCTTGCCGACGAGGCGCTCGTCGAGGAGCTTCCTCCGAAGCGCCGTGCTCCGGTCGGCGTTCATCCAGACCCATTCGAAGAGCTCGTCGAAGGCGGGACTGCGGCCGAAGTCGAGCTCGGGAGAGGTGACGAGTTCCGCGAGCGAGTCGACGTCGTAGGCCAGGAACCTGGACGGGCCCTTGAGGTCGCCGAGAAGGGCTTCCTGGTAGGCTTCGACCACGCCCATGGCCCGCTCGGCGTATTCTCCCTGGCTCTTTGCCCAGCGGACGAGCTCGCTTTGGAATCCCTTCGTGAAGGCGAGTCTGGCGCGAGGATCGGAGGGGGCGAGGCGGGCTACCTGATCCTTCGAGACGCGCAGGTGAGTCGATTCCTCGGCGAACGCGCGTCCAAGCTCGAAGAAGCGCTCTGGCGCGGACCCGCGGACGCTTCCGGCGAGGAGGTCGCCGAAGCGGCGGTCGGCGAGGGCGGCGAGCCGTCTATTGAGGAATTCACCCGCCCTCTTGTACACGGCCGTATCCTCGAAGTCGTTCAGCAGCACCGCGGCCGCCCTGCTGAAGTCCGCGGGCTTGTACCGGCGGACCCACTCGACGTAGTCGAGCCGGTTCCCGAGCAGCCCCTCGAGCTGCCGGGAGGTCAGCGCGCCGCGCGCGCCCTGCTGCCCGACGAGCGGGCCGAGCTCGTGGACGAGCTCGAAGAACCGGGTTTTCTTCCTGACTGCCGGAAGCGCGTTGCGGGTCAGGGAGTCGAAGCTCAGGGTCCCGCTCAGGAGCTCGGCCGACGGCGCGTGGCGCGCGACGCTCTTCGCGATCTCGAGAGTGGCCGCGTCCGGCGGCGATCCCGCGACGGGGAAGCGAAGCCGGTAGAGAGCGTCCGCCGCCCGGGCCGGGTCCTGAGGATAGCGCGATCGGCGAAGCGCTGTGGTCAGGCGCGCTTGCGCCTCCGTCCGCATCCTGTCGATGCCCTCGACGTATCCGCGGGACGCGGGATCGGAGCCGGTGAGACGCGCGAACTCCGCGGCTTCCGCGAGAGCGTTCTCGACGTGGTCGAGGAGCTCGCCGGGTTTCCTCACCATCGCGGGCGTGCCGAGTCTCGAAGCGCTCGCGGCGAGCAGCTTGGAGAGGTAGACGTCCGCGACGTCGCCGGTCAGCAGCGCCTCGGCCAGCTCCGGGTGGAGCGCGAGCCCGCCCGCGACGGGCTTCGAGTGGATCACGAGGGGGCGGTAGCGCGAGCTGAACTTCATCCTGAGGTAGTTTTCGAAGTCCTCGGGGGTTTCGACGGCCCCCGCGTTCGCCTTCAGGAAATCCCTCATCGCCTGGAGGAGCGCGTGATCCTTTGCCGCGAACGCGGCGTCGAACTCGGCGCTCGAGCCCAGCTGCGAAAGGAAGTCCATGCCGCGGTCGAGCACGCGGATCCGCTCCTGCCGGGTGGAGGCCGATGCCAGGTCCTTCGCGTGTCCGGAGACGAACCGCGGGAGGATCGCCCGCACCGCCGGCCCTTGTCCGGCCTCCGGGAGCGCATTCAGCGCCGTGAGCGCGGAATCGGCGTTCTCGCTGGAGCGGGCCAGGTCGTCGAGGATCAGCGGGAGGCCATTCGAATAGAGGAGCCGCAGACGGGTGGCCGCCTTGCGCGCCGCCGGACCGATGTGCTTCTGGTAGGTGACGAGCTCGTTCTTGAGCTCGAGGATTCGGGGCGGGATGTCCCCGTATGAGAGCTTGGCGAACTCCCTCCGATAGGTCTGCATCGTCGCGGACGCTCCCGGAAGCGAGTGGAGCTCCTCGAAGGCCTTGATCCTTCGCTCGTGCAGCTTGATCTTCCTGAGCGTCCAGGCTTCCTCGGCCTCGAGCAGCTTCGCGCGCTCGCCGCGCGCCGAGGCCAGCTCGGCGCGGGTGCGCGCGAGCGCCTGCTTCAGGTTGTCATTCATGTCGAGCTCGGCGACCCAGCCGGGGTGATACCCGTAGGGCTCGAGCGCGGAGCTGACCACGAGCCGGTTCATCTCGGCGGCGGCCGCGAGCTCGTGCACGTTCCGAGGCTTGAAGCCGCGCCCGAGGATTCTTGCGCTGAAAGCCTCGACCGAGCTTCGGATGCTCGCGTGGAGCCTGAGCTGGAGATCGGCGTGCGCGGCGAGCTGGGTGTGGCTCGATGGGGCGTAGCGTTTCAAGTGCTTCCACCTCTCGGCGAAGACGCGCGCGTGGAAGTTCGAGTAAGAGGCCGGATCGAGCTGGGAAGCCCGGCCGTCACGGATCGCCTCGAAGATCGGCTTGGCTTCGCTCACGGGCTCGCGGAGGATCCTCGAGATCTGCTCCTGCTGGTAGCGCTTCCACTCGGCCGACTCGAGGTAGGGCTTCAGGATGGACGTCACCTCCGTCCGTGAGGGCCCCGAGTTCACTTCTTCGCCGAGATCGCGGGAGAACGCGGTGACGCCCATGGACATGGTGTTGCGGCGGCTCAGGTCGGTGGTGTGGGAGTCTCCGCCTTTGCTGCCCCACTCGTTTCCTATCTTTTCCAGGAGCTCCATGCCTTCAGCCGGGTTCCCGCCCGTCTGGTGCACGCGGTAGTAGACCGACTTGAGATCGACCTCGTTCTCGCGCGCCGCGGTCAGGCGATCGAGGAGAATCTGGTCGCCGAAGCCGATCCATCCCCCGAGCTTCTTCTTCATGTCGAGGACATGCGCATCGATCTCCGAGGTGAGGTGCTCGAGCTCGTGGCCGAGCACGTACTTGAGCTGGTCGTCGTTCTCGGCCGCCTCCATCATCCCCATGGAGACGAGGATCCTTGCACGCTTGGCGGTGCCGGGCTCGAAGGCGACGGCCATGTTCGGGAATGCCGAGTCGACGAGCATGACCTCGAAGGCGCGCGCCCCGTCCTTGGGTAGAAGGATGCTCTCGATGATCCGGGCGAGGGCCTCGCCGGCCCGCCCCACGCGGGGCTCGTTCTTCGCCTCCATGAGCTTGAAGCCGTGCTTCTCCATGTCCTCGAGGAATCCGGGGTCGAGCTCGCCGGCCGAGAGGATCGCGCGCACGCTCTGTCCGGGGGACGCGGCGGCGCGAGCGGGCTCGGGCGCGACCGCGAACGCGAGCGTGAACGCGAACGAGGCTAGCGCGGGCAGTTTGAGGAGACAGGGCTTCACGTCTCACTTTTCGGATCAATCGCGGAAGATCGGGAGGGATTCGGGAGGGGTGTCAATCCATTGGCGCGCGGGGAGCTCAGAAGTAGAAGACGTAGCACGCGCCCGCCGCGCCCGTGAATGCGCCGCCGCTTCCGTCGTAGCTCTGGCCGGGGACGCCGATCGCGAACGTGTCGCCGGCGGCCGCGACTGACGAGCCCATCTGATCGCTTTCGACGCGGGAGTTCGCCTGGACGCCTACCGCCTTCTTGAAGAGGCTCCACGTGCTGCCGCTGCGCTCGAAGACGAAGACCGCGCCGGCGCTCGCGACGGAGTTCGCTCCGGACTCGTCGTAACCGTGCGAGGGGGCGCCCGCGTAGGCGCGATCGCCCGAAACGGCGACCGAGGTTCCGAAGCCGTCGAAGAAGTTCCTGCCGTTCGTGCCGCTCGCGACCAACCGCCCCTCCTGCGACCAGACACCCGCCGTGCGCTTGTAGACGAACGCTGTTCCGGCGCCGGCCTTGAGATCCGCTCCCGCCGCGTCGTACCCGTTGCCGGGGGAGCCGGCGACCAGGGTGTCCTGGGTCTCGGAAAGCGCAACCGATACCCCGAAGTTGCCCGAAGCGACACGGGCGTTGGTACCGGTGGGCACGATCCGCTGTTGAAGGGACCAGGAGCCCGCGACTCGCTCGTAGACGAACACGGCGCCCGCCCCGCTCATGAGATTGGCTCCCGTGGCGTCGTACCCCTGCACCGGAGCTCCGACGGCCAAAGTATCGCCGACGAGCGCCACCGCGCTTCCGAAGCTGTCCCCCGCGACCCGCCCGTTCACGCCCGAAGCCACGATGCGCTGCTGCGGCGACCAGGTGCTTCCTGATCTCGTGAATACGAACACCGCGCCGGCGTGCAGCGCGGACGCGCCGCCGGTTTCGTCGTAGTCGCTCCATTTCGCCCCGACGGCGATCGTATCGCCGGAAATCGCGACACCCGATCCGAAGTAGTCCATCGACGCGCGGGAGTTGACTCCGAACCCGACGAGCTTCTGCTGCAGGCTCCAGACTCCTCCGCTTCGGACGTACACGTAAGCCGCGCCCGCGCCGGGTTGGGAATTGGCACCCGCTTCGTCATAGGCCTGCCCGATGGCTCCGACGACGGCCGTGTTGCCATCGATGGCGACTGACGTGCCGAACAAGTCGCTGGGGGATCGCCCGTTCGTGCCGACGCCCA
>CAYZKI010000008.1:5873-7049 GCA_964478745.1 uncultured Bacteriovoracaceae bacterium | reverse complement strand
GGCATCGCCCGATCGGCGGTACACGTAGGCCGCTCCGGCGTTGAGGGTATAGTTCTGCGAGTTCTCGTCGTAACTGTCGTTCGGCGCTCCGACCAGAAGAGTCGTCCCGTCCGGCGACACCGCGGTCGAGTGGCCGAACTTGGCTTTGATCGGACGGTGGGTCTCGGTCATGACGTTGGAGATCTTTCCGTCCTGAACCCAGGAGACGCCCGGTTTGGAGAAGAGATAGGCGACCCCGGCGTTGGTGAAACAGTTCGCACCCGTGTAGTCGCAGTCATGGCTTGAAGCGCCGACGACGAGTGACCCGCCTCTCAGCGCGATCCCGAAGCCGAAGCCGTCTCCGACCTGGCGATCGCCGCCACCCGTCGGGACCACCTTCTGTTCCAGGCTCCAGACGCCGGCCGTTCTCGTGAAGACGAATACGGCGCCTGCGCCCGTAACCGCGTTCGCGCCCGAAGCGTCGGTCGTCTGGCCGGCGGCACCGATCGCGATCGTATCTCCATCGATCGCGATTCCATGGCCGAAGACGTCGCCCGCGACGCGGCCGTTCGGTCCTGTCCCGACCAGGATCTGCTGGAGGTTCCAGGTAGTCCCGGTCCGCGTGTAGACATACGCCGCGCCTGCCGCGTTCAGGGGGTTCGCCCCGTTCTCGTCGTAGTCGCGTCCCGTGGCGCCGAAGACGATGGTTTCTCCCGACATGGAGACGCCGCCGCCGAAATTGTCGTACTGGACCCGGCCGTTCGGCCCGGGGCCGGTGATCTTCCGCTGGAGGGACCAGACCCCGCCGGATCTGACGTAGATGAAGACACCGCCGGAGCCCCACATGATCGAGTTGGCGCCGCTCTCGTCGGTGTTCTCTCCGAGCGATCCCACGACCAGCGTATCCGAATCGCTCGAGAACGCGAGCGCTCCGCCCAAGTTCTCCCACGAAGAGGCTCCCCCGGGCGCGGTATCGTAGACTTTCTGCTGGAGCGCCCAGACCCCGCCCGATCTCGTGTAGATCGAGACGCAGCCCGCGTTGCTTCCGAAAGTGGCGGCACCGCAGGCGTTCGACCAGATCGAGCTGATCGCCATCGTATCGCCTCGGATGGCGACGCCCGAGCCGAAAAGCTCGTTCTGAACGCTCCCGTTCGTGCCTTCGTCGACGAGTTTCCGGTCTTGAGTCCGAACCCCTCC
>CAYZKI010000008.1:0-5863 GCA_964478745.1 uncultured Bacteriovoracaceae bacterium | reverse complement strand
TCCACGCCGCGCCCGACTGGGTCAGTGGGTTCGCGCCGTTCTCGTCGAACTTATGGAGATAGTCGCCCACGACGATCGTGTCGCCCGAGATGGCCAACGCGAGCCCGAACCTCCCGCCCTCCTGCCTCGCGTTCGGCCCCTGCGGCACGAGCTTTTGCTGGAACACCCAGATGGGGCCCGACTTGACGTAGACATAGACCGCGCCCGCGGCTGACAGGGCGTTCTCGCCGCTCGCATCGGTCGCGTCCTCGGGCGCGCCGATCGCCAGGGTGTTTCCGTCTTCCGAGTACGCGATCCGCGCCCCGTACTGCGCGTTAGCCGAAGCGCTGCGGACGCCGCTGACCTGGCTCGATATGGTGCGCGCGAACGCGAGCGTTTTCCACGCGGGCCCCGAGACCGAGGCCGACAGGTTGCCGTCGGCGTCGGCGACCCGGACGCTGATGTAGTAGGTCTGGCCCGGGTCGAGGCTGAGAGTGCTGAACTGGTAACTCGTGAGCAGGCCGACGTCCTGCCAGCCGGCGACGTCCGCCGCGCCGGCCGACGTGCCGAGCGCTACGCGGTAGGAGGCCACGCGCGAGGCATCGGCGGGGGGGATCCACGTGGCCGTCGGCGCGCTGATGTAGGCGTACTGCTGGGTGGGATTGCTGACGAGCTGGACCGGAGCGACGTACACGAGCGCCGCGCTCATGCTGAGGCTTCGCGTGAGGCTGAGCTTGCAGCCTGAAGGCAGGAGCAGCAGGAAAATGGGCACGATGAGGCGCCAGCTCCTCCAGAAAACGTACCGCGGAGGCATCCCACCATTATACTCCCGCTAATCTCACTCGCGGATGTGTCGGACCGGACGCGCGCCGGAACACGGGGTTACTCTCGGTATCGGGGGCCCGGCCCGGACAGGACAGGCGCATGATCCCGATACATGAGTCAGACCGGACACCCCGCGATTTTGCCGGGAAATCCTGCTTGATCGACGAGACTTTGGACGGCACCGGGCTTGCTCTCTCTCGTCGCCATGAGCTTCTCCCATTCGACGCTTTCCAGGCTGCTCCTTCTGGCCCTCGCGATCTCGACGAGCGCGTCCCCGGCTCGCGCCTCCGGGCCGGACTTCGATTACGACAAGCTTCCCGCATCCGTGCGAAAGGAGCTCGCCGATAGCTACTACGCGGCCTTGAGGCGCTCGAGTGAGCTGTCGGGCAGGGCCTTCGACCACGGCGAGTACCTTCGCGACCGCCCGCAGGTCTCGCAGTTCGACGGCAAGATGCTGCCCCGGGACCTGGTCAGGATGAACGCGAAGGAGCACGCGAACGCCTTGATCGCCAACCTTCGCGAGCTGCGCGCGCACGAGCCCGTCATGAGCCACAGGGCAAGGCTCGCCAGCGGGATCACCGGATTTTACGCCATCGGTCCCGATGTCAACCGCTCAGTGGTGATCGACACGATGAAGGACCCTGATTTCGCCGCCGCGCGCGCGATCGACAGGGGCGGCAAGCGCTCACTCGCGAGGCAGCTGACGGCCGCGGCCGCGAAGTACGATCAGGTCGAGGAGAAGGCCCTGCAGGGCCTGATGGGACTCGAGCGCACGAACGACTACGGGGTCAAGACTCCCTTGAAGAACGCCAGGCACGCGGGACGAGTGATCCGCGCGGGCGAACGCTTGAACCTGATCCTCGACAGGATCTACCGCGCGGGGCACGGGCGGACCCTGGCCCTCGCGCTCGCCGCGGCCGGCGGTTACGCGCTCTACGAGATCGCTTCCTCGACCGGTCAGGCCACGGGCCAGAGCGCGAGCTCCGTGCATGACTCCGGTGTCCGCCTCGCCAAGGATCTCCGCGAGGAGCCGGCCCTGCTGAGCCCCGTTCAGGGCGGCTCGGTGTTCGGGCGCACTTCCTCTCTGCTGGCTCAGTGACGCGCGACGCGCAGCTGGGCCCAAAGAGCCCCGACGCCCGTGACGTACGCCAGCCAGCCGATGATGAGCCCGGCCACGGGCACCCAGAGCAGGAGAAGGAAGAGCAGTGACGCCGCGAGCGTCCAGAGGAAAGGCCGGCCGTGCTTCTTGAGCCGGGTCCGCAGGCCCTGACCCAGGGTGAAGACCGAGATGCTCCACGCCAGAACGGCGCCGAAGACCAGTAGCGGAAGGAGCGCCAGCGCCACGGGCGTGCCGATGCCCGTGACGAGCGCCGCGATCCACGCGAGCGGAAGCGCGAGCGAGATCACGACGCCTTTGCCCAGGCATTCCCAGAAACGCGTGCGCATGTGCTCGGAGGCGCCGCGCGCGGTCCCCGCGAAGAGCGTCGCGACGACCGGGGCGACAAGAAGAGTTCCGAGCAAGAGAAGGGTGCCGAAGACCACGGCGCCCTTTCCGTAGTCCCGGGTCGACGGCGGTGCCCCGCGGGCGATCGTCTCGCCCTGGACGCGGGCCTGCTGCGAAAGGTCGATCTTCTCGGTGCGATGGATCAGGTTGCCTGCGATGACCGCCGAAGGCTCGACCCTGAGGCTCTGCGCCGAGACGCGCACGTCGCCGCCGAAGTTCCCGGCGAGCGTCACCTCGCCGCCGGCGATGTCGGCCGTGCCGGCGACGCGTGATTCCGGCCCGAATATGACCTGGCCTCCCGCGGCCACGAGGTCCTTGGCGATCTGGGTCCGATCGACGCGGACGTTCCCACCCGCGACCACCAGCTGCCGGACCTGGGCGTCGCTGATCGTGACGCCTCCGCCCGCGGCCACCACGCTCTGCGCGGCCTTTCCGCGGAATCCGACCTGACCGCCGGCGAGAAAGACATTCTCGCTCGCGCCCGTGACGTCGAGGGCCACGTCACCGCCCGCGGCGAAGAGGCTTTCCGCGAGCTCTCCGCGCACGTCGACGCGCTCGCCGCTCTTGAAGTCGGCGGCGGAAGCGGGGCTCCATCGGATGACGGACAGGGAGATGAGGGAGAGAGCGAGACCGAGACGGGCGAGCGAGCGATTCATGACCTCTTACCGGGAAGCAAGGGAGATGCCCGGCCGGCCGCGGCGGTCAGGGCTTGACCTTGCCCAGATCCTTGAGGCGCTTGAGCTGCACGGGCTGGTTGTCGTTCACCCATTCGTCGCCGGAAAGCTCGCGGTAGGCAAGTTCGAAGTAGAGCTGCGCCTCGGTGGCGCGCTTCAGCGTCTGCAGGCACTCGGCGAGCTCCTCATAGAGCCTTCCGTCGCGGCGCCCGCCGATGCCGAGCTCCGCGAAAAGAGCCTGCTGGATCTCGAGCGCCGTCTCGGTGCGTCCCGACACGCGGAGCACCTTCCCGATCGACCAGCGGGCCACGAAGGCTTCCTGCTGCTTTCCTTCGCGTGCGCGGAAGTGTGAAAGGGCCTTGTCGAACGCGGTCAGCGCGTCGTCGTACTGGCGGAGGTCGAAGAACTTCCAGCCCAGGGCCATGTACAGGGAGCCCAGCCACTCCCGCGTCCTGGGGTGCGCCGAGTCCTCGGCGATGCGGATGGCGCGCTCGATCCACGCGAACTGCGATTTCTGCGGCTCGCTCTCGGCCATGAGCTGCGCGATCTCGACGCAGAAATGGTCCTCGCCCGACTCGACGGACAGGGTCCACGCCTCGGAAAAGAGCATCTTGGCCTGGGAGGGGGTCCGCTCGAGGATGTGCAGGCGCCCTCTCTCGATCAGGTAGCGGACGCGGGACGAGACGCGCGCCGTATCGGCGGGCGTCTCGGGCTCGGAGCCCAGCAGGCTTTCGGCCCTGCCCAGCGACTCGCGGGCCCCCGCGAAATCGCGCTGCTGCCCGCGCGCGCGGGCGAGCCATGCGAGGAGCCCGATCATCCGGGTCGCGTCGCCGGGGGAAGCCGCCTCGGCCGCGGAAAGCTGCGCGCGCAGCTCGGACTCGGTGCGCGCGAGGTCGGAGGGATCCCAGAAGGCGGAAGGTTCACGAAGTGCCGTGTCGGCGGAAGCCAAGGTCATTCGTCAGGCCTATCACACATCACGCGCGCGACCCCGACGTTTTCGCTCTAATCGCGGGTGGTGGAGCCCACCACGCCAAGCGCGCGGCCGAGGTCGCCATCACCACGCGCGGGCCCGCTGAGCGGCTGAGACCGCTTCAGAAGCCTTCTCGCCCGGATGCCGCGCTGGCCCGTCGATTGCTCTTGGGCCGCCCGAGTCAATCACGACCGAATCAGTTTCCGAATCGAGAAGGAGAGAAGGACATGAAATCCCTGAAAGCAGTTTCCGTTATCGTCGCGCTCGCGGTGAGCTCGCTCGCGCAGGCCGAGCGCATCGGCGAGGCGAAGCTCAAGTCGCTTCGCGAGGCCTACCGTCATGCCGAGTCGATGGCCTACAACGTGACGGGCACGAACGACGAGGTCATGTCCTCGTGCATCGACGAGGTGTTCACCGAGTGGGAGGACGCCTACTTCAACGTGCTTTACGAGACCCAGCTGAACCTCAACGAGATGCAGGCGCCCCTGAGCGAGTACGGCGAGTTCCTCGCCCTCCGTCTCAAGGACAGGGCCGTGCGCGAGGCGGGCCTCGCGGGCTTGAGCGACGAGGTGCGCGCGGAGATCCGGTCGCGTCGCCAGCTCGGCAGCTGGCCCCGCACCGTCGACGCCGCGAAGATGGCCATCGGCGACCTGGCGCCCAAGCTCCTCAACGAGAACTTCGCCAAGTGCATGAGCCAGGAGCTGGTCGACCAGGTCCGCCCGCGCCTGGGCGACCCGAACCTCCTTGCCCAGCAGGAAGCCAGCCAGAAGGTCTATTTCGAGGTGAGCTTCAAGCGCTCGCCCCCGGGCGGAATCGAAGTCAAGACCGCGGAGAAGCGGCGTTGATCCGCGGCACGCGCGAACGAGGTGTGAAATGAGAAAGAATCAGATCGCGATCCTGTTGTTGTCTTCCTATCTCGCTTTGCAGGGATGCGAAAGCATGGCTCAGAACCGGCCCGGGCCCGCGCGGCCCGCTCCGGCGGTCCACCCGGGCACGACGGCCGACGTCGATGCGGTGTACGAGCAGCTTAGCTTCATCAAGTGGGCCACGTTCCCGGCGACGGCGTCGCCCCAGGACCGCGCCCCCGAATACGCCATCGACCGCGTGCTGTCGCGGCTGCACTCCTGGCTCTCGGACGGCGTGGGCCTGTACCCGTACGCCAGCGACGGGTACGAGTACCTGGTCCTGGAGGAGATCCCGGAGAAGGTGCTCCGCGAGCTCCAGGCGATCACCTACAAGGACGACGTCAGGACGGGCTTCGGCATCCTGCACGCGAGCTTCTGGGAGTCGCTCGCGCAGCGGCAGAAGGAAGGGCTGCACGTGGGCTTCATCACGCGCGCTCCGTCCCTCGTCGCCGGCATCTACTACTCGCAGCTCGGGTTCCTGGCGTTCGACCTCTTCGCCAACGGCGGGACTATGATCCACGAATTCCGGCATCACGAGCAGCATCAGGAGATCGGCAAGCGCCGGCGCCACTGGGACCGGTACACCAACTGGAGGAGGAACCGCCTGAAGTCGCCCTGCCTCGAGTCGGTCAGCTCGTATCTCGGTGAGCTCGACGCGACCACGCAGCAGCTGCCGACCTGGACGGGCGTGATCCGCGAGCTTCCGGTGCTTCCGCGCGACGAGGAGCAGGCCAGGAGGATCGACTCCTGGTACCTGATGACCATCCCGCAGCTTCTCAGCGCGAACCTCGAGTATCCGGTGTCGGCCGCCGACTGGGTTCTTCAGGACGCGAGCTGCCCCGAGGCCCTCAAGGGCGTCATCCGGGAGCTCAAGATCGAGCTGACGCGCCAGAAGATGAGCGTGGCCGACGACACGCTGGCGCAGCTCTCGGTGGTGCGCGCCGCGCGGAAAAACGCGGGCAGCGACCCGGCGGCCGTCGCGCGCGTGGAAGCGGACCTGTCCGGC
>CAYZKI010000007.1:22570-24389 GCA_964478745.1 uncultured Bacteriovoracaceae bacterium | reverse complement strand
TACCTCAAGCTCCCGAGAGATCGCTCCGGGATCATCGCGATCAAGAACTCCTCGGTCTGCGTCAACTCGCAGCTGCACAGTCAGGTGATCATCGCGCGCGGCACCGGAAGCGGCAACATGACCTGCTATGCGTCGTGGACTCAGCCCGGAAAACCCTGGGGGAACGGTTCGGTGCTTCGAGGCGGGAAGCACGAGATCTCCTGTACCGGATCGCACGGCTCGGTACAGTTGCTCACGATGGATGGGCTATCGAAAGTTCTCTTCGAGTTCAACGGGTCGCCGGGGTTTCGCAAGCGGGACATCATCTTCTCCGATGACTGCCTGCTTTCGCTCTCGGAACAGAAGTAGCCTCTATTTCGAAGGGCTTCCGGGGGCCGGCAGAACGAGCCTCAGGAAGCCCTTCAGGCAATCCGCCGTGTCCGCGCGAAGGCGCTCCAGGAGCTTTCTTTCGAACTCGAAGTACGCCTCGTTGGGCTCCACGCCGAGCGTGATCTGCGGAAGGTAGCTGCCGTAAGGCGCGTAGTCCTTGTACTTCTCGTACGCCAGCGCTTCCGCGAGCGCGGGGTACCTGTCGTTCAGGATGATGACCTCGTGGCCCGCCTGCCGGACGCGGGCGCCCGCCGTCGAGCGGGGGTACCAGTAGTTGAGCGCGAGGCCCTCGACCGCGCAACCCCAGCAGCGCTCGGAGAGATAGGCCTTCAGCATCCCGTGCGCTCCGGTCAGGCCGCTGCCGGAGCTGACCGCCAGGTCGATCATGAGGATCTTCCGGTTCCCCAGGGTGAGGGAGCTCGGGACGAAGCGGTCGAAGTGGGCGAAGAGCTCCTCACGATACGCGTTCCACGGCACGAACGTGTCGAAGATCTCGAAGCCGACGGCGCCTTCGGAGCGGACGTTCGAAAGTGGGAGGGTGCCCGTCGATCCCCGCCGCAGGGCCTCGATGAGGGCGGTGACCGGGAACGGGCTCCGGCCGATGCCGAGATAGAAGTACTTCTCGGGCGGGAACTTCGTCATGATCTCGATGGCCAGGTCGCGGGCGTTCGCGTACTCGGCGGTCGTCAGCTCGGGACCCGCGGCGTTCGCCCGGGGCGCGAGCGGGCCCTGCGAGGCGCAGAACAAGGCGGCGGCGAGCAGGAGCGCGCGAACGACGGAAATGCGCGTAAATCCTCCTTACTGCTCCTTCTTCATCGCGAGGAAGCGGAAGGTGCGGAACTGGGCGGTGGCCGCCGTGTACATGATCTTGCGGATGGTGTCGTAGTTCACGCGCTTGTCGGCCTGGATGGCCAGGATCCCGTCGAAGGGAAGGGGCTTGCCCTCGGCGTCGCGCGCGGTCGACTTCGCGCGGAGCAGCTCCGACTTCTGCCGCGCCTTCTCGAGCGCGCCGAAGAGCGGGACGATCTGGCGGCCCGCTTCGCCGAGGTCCGCCGGCTTGAACTTGTACGTGCTGGTGTCGTCGCCCAGGTCGCCGGTCTGCACGAATTCGACGATCTTCTCGTTCTCGAAGGTGATCGACTCGGGGGTCACGATCACCTGGAGGCTGTCCGGAGGGGTGTCCTCGGAGGCCGAGATCGGCAGCTTCAGGCCCTCGACCGTGTTGAAGTTGTTCGTGCTGGTCGCGTAGCTCTTCAGCAGGAAGACCAGGATGATGACCAGCACGTCCATCATCGCGGTGAGCTGCAGCTCGAACGCGTTCTTGAAGCGCTTCCTCTTCTTGCGGCCGCGGATCGAGCGATGAAAGGCCATGATCAGCTGCTCCCCAGCAGGTTTCCGAACACGACGTTCGGAAAGAGCTTCTTGATGACCTCGTCGTTCCCGGTCTGCG
>CAYZKI010000007.1:21530-22560 GCA_964478745.1 uncultured Bacteriovoracaceae bacterium | reverse complement strand
GCGGGTCCGTCGGGTCGACCATGCGGACCACGTCGAGGGTGGCGATCAGGACGTCGTAGCTGATGCCCGGGGCCGGAGCGACGACGATCTGGTTCTCGTTCGGGAACTGTCTCTTCACCTCGAGGAGCGCCTCGTGGACGAGCCTGAGATCAGGAGTGCCCGGAGTCGGGTTCGGGATCGTCCTTGAGCGGATCTTCTCGAACGGGCTCCAGATCTCCGTGTCGTTCTCGCGGATCGAGATCGTCAGCTGAAGCGGCTTTTCGAGAAGCTTCTGCCTGTTGGCTTCGGGGCTCGCCGTCGGGAAGGGCGTCTCGATGCCCACGATCGAAAGGAACGACATGGTGAACAGCAGGAACGCGATGAGCGTCACCAGGGTGTCCAGCATGGGCACCAGGTTGAGCTCGACCTGCTCGCGGCTGCCCTTTCTTCGCGCGCTCGGACGCTTCAGCATGGGGCCCTTACTCCGCGCGTCCGCCGCCCGAGTGGTACTTGCGGGCGGAGAGGAGGTCCAGGAGCTTCACGCCGAATTCGTCGATTTCCTCGAGGATCTTGTTCGCTTTCGTGGTCAGCACGCTGTGCATGATCATCGTGAAGATGGCGCACACCAGGCCCGCCGCGGTGGCGTTCATCGCCTCCGAGATACCGGCCGAGAGAACCGCCTGGCGCTGGGCCGGGTCGGCGAGCGCGATGGCGCGGAAGGAGCTGATCAGACCCGTGATCGTGCCGAGGAGGCCGAGCAGGGTGGCGATGTTGGCGATAAGGGCGAGGTAGGGGAGCCTGCGCTCGAGCTTCGGGATCACCTCGAGGCTCGCGGCGTCGACCGCGTTCTGGATCTGCTGCTCGTCGCGCGACGCGCGCTGCAGGCCCGCCTTGAGGATGCGTGGAAGCGCGGCCTTGCCGGCGCCGTTGCAGATGCGGATCGCGCCGTCGATGTCGTTGGCCAGGATGTACTTCTGGACCTCGAACATGAACGAGGCTCCGTCCACGTTGTACTGGAGGTAGAGCCGTACGAAGCGCTCGATGGTGAAGG
>CAYZKI010000007.1:20573-21520 GCA_964478745.1 uncultured Bacteriovoracaceae bacterium | reverse complement strand
GGCGATAACCCAGGGACCGCCTGCTTGAAACGCGGCGACAAGTCCGGTGCCGGGTGCTGCGGCAGTATGTTCCATGGAAGCTCTCTCCCCCGGCGCCCTTCGTGGGGCCGGTTTGAAATGGTGAAAGGTTAAATGATTCCTGCAGTTAAAAGTTTAGCGGAAGGGAGGGGGCGGTCAACTGATTTAGTAGGGTGATCGCGCTCGTCAAATTCTTGGCGTCCGAGGTCCTCGCGCGGTCAGGGATGAACGAAGCAGATCAGCTTCTTGGTCGTGTTGCAGGTGGCGCCCTGGTACTTCCAGCGCCCGTGGTCGTCGAAGGATGCATCCCCATAGGTGCCGTCCCGTGCGTTTGAGTTCGACGTCCAGTCTTCGCAGACCCAGACCGAGCCCGACTGGTGCGGATCCGACGACCAGACGTCGTAGCTGTAGGCTCCGCCGATGACGGGATGCCGATTCGTCCAGTAGGTCGCCCCGCTGCCGAAGTAGTTCGCGGCGGCCCACGGGTTCCTGTTGTCGGGTCCGCGGCCGGACGCATTGGTCGAGAAGTAGCCGCCGCCCACGGTCGCGTTCCCCGCGACGGCGTAGTAATAGTTGGCGTTCCCCATCGCATTGTTGCAGAGGCCGGAGTCGCACAGGAACGCCTTCACCTTCGTCGCGTTGAGGATGCCACGAGAGACGGCGTCGGCCTTGCCCATCCAGTCGTTGTTGGTCAGGTCGGTGAGGCAGAGGGCGTCAGCGCCCGCGAGCCCACCCAGGTTTCCGTCAAACGCACCGTTCGAAAGCACGAAGTACCCGTCACCCGGAGCAGGCGCCGGAGTCGAGCCCGAGCCGCCCACGTATTGCAGATTCCTCCACGAGGACCCGTCGCATGCCTGGAACACGTTGCCGGTGGTGTTGAACCTGAGCGAGCCCGCGGTGGTAGAGCCGCAGGTCGCCCCGGCGTTTCC
>CAYZKI010000007.1:17440-20563 GCA_964478745.1 uncultured Bacteriovoracaceae bacterium | reverse complement strand
GATCGACGGCGTGATCATCTGGGATTCCTATCCGCCCGCGACGTCGAGCCTGGCGGCGGGAGATGCCGTGCCCACGCCGACGTAGCCGTTCGTCGCGTCGGAAGACTCCTTGAGCATGAGCACGTTGGCGAAGCCCAGGCCGTTACGGTAGTTCCTGAAGCCGAGACCCGCGTTGCTCTGGGAGATCTCGGTGAGGCCCGGCGTGCCGCCGCCGGTCGAGAGATTGAAGATCGCGGGGTTTCCGGCGCCCGCGGCGAGGGTCATGATCGGGAACGTTCCCGATCCGTTGAAGTCGAGGTACGCGGCCGCGGAGCTCGATGATGTCGCGCGGAACGAGCCCGTGACGCTGAGCTGCTGGCCCGGGTTGTTGGTTCCCACGCCGACGTTGCCGGCGGTGTAGTACGAGGAGCTGCCGTTGAGCTGCCAAGGGCTCGCGCCCGTCGGACCGGTGGCCCCGGTCGCGCCCGTCGCCCCCGCGGATCCGGTCGCGCCTGCCGCGCCCGCCGCTCCGGTCGGTCCCGTCGGACCGGCGGGGCCGGTCGCGCCCGCGGCACCCGCGGCGCCTGAGGGTCCCGTGGCGCCCGCGCTTCCGGTCGGGCCGGCAGGCCCGGTCGGGCCCACAAGGCCGGAGCTCGTTCCGATCCACGATCCCGTCGGGCTGATGATCGCCGTCCCGTCCTGCGAGACGATCGGCCCGGAGGCATTCATCTTGGCCAGGCGCGAGGCCGGGTAGCTTCCCACGCTGTCCGCCTTGAGCGCGAAAAGCGCCGATCCCAGGTCGATATCCCCGCTCAGGAGCTCGAACGCCGATCCGTTATGGACCTCGACCTCGATTTTCACGGCGACGCTCGAGTCGAGGCCCGATAGCAGCACCGATTGAAGAGGGAGCGAGGTCGCCGGAAGCGGCGCCTCGGTGACCGGATGAAGCGCCTGTCCTCCCTGCGCGGACCCTCCGAGCAGGACGGAGAATTCGCCGTCGACCACCGCAACGCTCGCGTACTCCGCGTACCAGATTCGTGTTCCGGCGGTGAGCAGGCCGAAGCGCATCCGGTAAGTCCCGCTGAGAGACTGGCCGGAAGAGTTGCCGAGGGTTCCGCGGAAATTCATCAGCTCCGGAACGTCGTTGTCCGCGCGCGCCGGCCGCGCGAGAAGGACTCCAAGCAGGATCATCGCCGCAAGCGGCGTCCACCGGTCACGGGCCACGTTGGAGCCCTCCGGAGAGCGTGAAGCTCGCGCTGGTCAGCTTCGTCCTTCGGTAGCTTCCTCCCGCGCTCGAGTGCTTCAGAGTGAAGGATGCGCTCGTCAATGCCGCCACGCTGCCGCCTTCGCTGCCGGAGTCGGCTCCCGACATCGAGATCGCGCTGGGCGCGCGAAGCAGAGTGCCGTTGCCGACCGTGCCGCGAGCCAGCCTCAGCTGGCAGCCCGCAGAAAGCAGCGCAAGGGCCAGAACCCAGAGAAACGTGGAGTGAAGAGGGTTGCGACCCGCAGCCGGGCCGCTCCAAACCGCATAAACGTACCGCACAAGCCGATTTTATGATTCAGCGGGCTGCAGCGGCAGTGTGTCCGCGAAGTCCCGATCACCCCCGAGGGCGACGCGCTCGGGTTTATGGGGTTTCGAAGCGAGTGGTTTCATCCGGAAGCCGCGGGTACGGCAGGAGACGAAACCAGCTTTTTAACGCAGCGTCGGAAGCGCGCCCGAGTTCTCCTGCCAGACAGTCGTGAAGTCCCAAACACCGGTCATCGGGGCGTTCAGCCTGATCTGGAAGTAAGAGGGGGTCACGGTGAGATCGATCCCGGTCCCCATGGAGTTGCAGCCGCCGCCGCCGCTGTTCGTGCAGCTGACGTTCGAAGCGAAGTAGGCCCCGGTCACCGTCCCGGTCGAGGTGCCGATGGCAGGGCCCACATCCGCGGCGCCGGTCGTCCCGACCACGGCTCCGGTCGAGAAAGAATTGGACACGGTGCCCACGTTGAGCCCGACCAGCCCGCCCACCTGGCTCGAGTTTCCCGTCACGGATCCGGTCGCGTAGCACCGGGCCACGCTGGCCGTCGCGGAGTTCATGTTTCCGACGAGGCCGCCCACGTTCGTGGATCCCGATACCGAGCCCGTCGCGTAGCTGTCCTCGATCGACCCGTTGCCCGAGTTGAGCCCGACCAGTCCGCCGACGAGAGCCTGGCCGGCCGGGAGCGAGCCGGTCGCGAACGAGCGGCGAATCGGTCCGCTGTTGTTTCCGACCAGTCCTCCCGCGTTTCCGACGGGGCCTGTAATGTCGCCGGTAGCGCTGCAGTCCTCGACGACGCCTTCGTTCCAACCGACGATCCCCGCGAAGTAGTTGCTGCCGGCGCCGGTGTTCGCGATCGTCGCCGACGACGTCGAGTTCCGGATCGTGGGAAGCCCCGAGTTCGCCCAGCTCATGCCGACGATGCCGCCCACCGAGGTCCCGCCGGCGGATCTGACGGTGCCCGAGCTCGTGCTGTCCTGGACCGTGGCCGCGTCGTAGAGCGAGCCGGAGATCCCGCCCACGAACTGGGTTCCCTCGATCGTGCCCTGCACGTGGCAATTGATGATCAGCCCCGCACCGAGGCTACCCGTGATTCCGCCCGTGGGTTGAGCGCCCTGCACGTTGACCGACGTCAACGTCAGGTCGCGGATCTCGGCCGAAGCGCCCGAGACCGCGCCGAACAGGCCGACGTTGCCGCTCGCCGGAGCGATGTGAGTGAAGCCCGAGATCGTGCGTCCGCCGCCGTCGAAGGTCCCGGTGAAAGGGGAGCCTGACGTGCCGATGATCGCGTGGTTCGCGGGTATCGACGACAGGTCGATGTCGGTTTCGACCTTGAAGTGAGAGCCCCAGAGGCCCGGAGCGGAGCCGATGGCGTTCAGCTGAGCCGCGGTACAGAGGCGGTACGGGTCGCCCAGCGCACCGGTCCCGTAAGCCGCGGGGTTCGTCGCGGCCGATTTGTCCGCGCAGAAGTTCACGTCCCAGCCGTCCGAGTTCGTGGCCGGCCCCACATTGCCCGCTCCATCGACCGCGCGGATGCTGGCGAAGTAGGTCGCGCCCGGCGTGAGCGTCAGGCCCGAGACCGTAGCGCTCGTCCCGCTTCCGACCGACGACCAGGAGCTCACGT
>CAYZKI010000007.1:11851-17430 GCA_964478745.1 uncultured Bacteriovoracaceae bacterium | reverse complement strand
TCCGTCGCGCCCGGGCTCGATCCGATCGCGATCTCATAATGGTCGACGCCGCTGCAGGCGTTCGAGGCCGCGGTCCAGGTGAGGAGCGGAGTCTGGGAAAGCGAGGAGGCTTCGAGTCCGTCGTTGAGCGCGGGCACTGCGGTGGGGGCAGTGACGTCGGCGGCGCTCCCCGTGGAGCCGTCTGCGGCATCGAGCGTGGAACGACTCAATCCGAGCTTGCAGCCCGTGAGCGCGAATGTCGCGCAAGCGATGATCAGGGAGGCGAGAACCCGTTTCACAGACGTACTCCGACGGCGAGGGTGCCTTATTCTCTATTTTATAGGCAGCCGTCGGGAGCGGAATGTGTCGGGCCGGACACGTAAACTAGCCTGTTTACAGGCGCTCAGGTCGCTCCTGCGCGACCTGGAACAACGGCTCGCTCAGAGATGCTTCCGGATCGCCTCGACGATGACGTCCTTGGGCTGATTGCCGACGATCTGATCGACCACCTGGCCGCCTTTGAACAGGATCACCGTGGGAATGCCGCGGATATGGTACCGGCTCGGCGTCGTGGGGTTCTCGTCCACGTTCATCTTGTAGACCTTCATCTTGCCGGAATATTCGTCAGCAATCGCTTCGATCGTCGGCGCGAGCATTCGGCAGGGGCCACACCACTCGGCCCAGAAATCGACCAGGGAAAGCTGGGATCCCTTGAGAATGTCCGAGTCGAAGTTGGCGTCGGTCGCGTTGTGGACGTTTGCGGAATTGGCCATGAATTTCTCCTAATCTTTCCCTATTTCCTATAAACTGCGGCTGATTGACAACATTAAAGCCACCTCACATGTCGAGGGGTGACGCGCAGCGCGGGGTTGTCGAAACTCGCCGGAAGAAAGTCGCACCCGCCCACCGAGTCGCCGCGAAGATGGTCGACATCGGGATCATCATCGGGCTTGCAGCCATTCTTCCGTATCCCCTTGGGCCGCTCGTCGCCTTCGCCTATAGCCTGATCGGCGACGGCCTGGGGTTCGGCGACTTGAGCGGCCAAAGTCTCGGGAAAAAGATCTTCGGTCTTCGGGTCATGAATACGCTCAAAGACGAGCCGGCATCACTCAAAGATTCCATTTTACGCAATGCGCCAGTCGGGATCGCGACCTTCTTCGCCATCATTCCGGTCTGGGGCTGGCTCATTCTCGGGCTGGTCGGCCTTCCTCTCATGGCCATGGAAATCTATCTCATGGTCAGTGTAGAGTCCGGCCACCGCCTCGGCGATGTCATGGCGGATACGGAAGTGACCGCTGCCCCGAACCCGCTCTTGCGGGGAGCTCGGGAACCCCAGCTGTAGTTCCCGAGGCCCACGCCCACACTATGACCAAAATCCTGGAACGCCTGGGTGACCCCTCCGTCACCCTTTATCTCGTCGATATCAGCTCCTTCATCTTCCGGGCGTTCTACGCCATCCGGGCTCTCACCACCCGCACGGGCGAGCCGACGAACGCGGTCTACGGCGTCGCGACGATGCTCAACCGCCTGGCCGAGGAAGCCAAGCCCGAGTACCTGGCCGTCGTCTACGACTCGAAGGAGCCTTCGCTCCGCAAGGAGATCTACTCCGAGTACAAGGCGAACCGGTCGGCCCCGCCCGACGATCTGATCCCGCAGTTCGCCCGGATCGAGCAGCTCATCTCGGCCTTCGAGATCCACTCGTTCAGGCAGCCCGGCCACGAGGCCGACGACCTGATCGCGACGCTGACCAAGCGCTGGCTCAGCGCTTCGCCGAAGAACCGCGTGGTCGTCGTCACCGGCGACAAGGACCTCATGCAGCTCGTGAACGAGCGCGTGCAGGTCTGGGACACCATGGCCGGTAAAGTCTACGGACCGCCCGAGGTCGAGGAGAAGTTCTCGGTCAAGCCCGGGCAGATCCGCGACTATCTGGCGCTGGTCGGCGACAGCTCCGACAACATTCCCGGCGTCCCGAGCATCGGCCCGAAGACCGCGGCCGATCTCCTGAAGGAGCACGGCGACATGGACGGCGTGCTGAAGGCCGCCAAGGCCGGGCAGGTGAAGGGCAAGAAAGCCGAAGCGCTCGTCAATCACGAGGCTGACGCCCGTCTTTCGCAGAGGCTCGCCACGGTCCATCAGGACCTCGAGGTTCCCTTCGAGAAGGACGCCTTCAAGTACCGCTTCCACGTCTCGCCCCAGTGCGTGGAGGTCCTTCGCGAGCTCGATTTCCACACTCTGATCGCCCGCTGGGCGCCGGATCTGAAGTCGGCACCGACGGCCGGAGCCGCAGCCGCCGCGCCCGCGCCAGCCGTCGCCAAGGAGCTCTCGCGCGACATCGGCGCGCCGGCGATCGCGGCGGGGAGGGACTTCACGAAGATCTTCCAGACCGTCAACACCGAGAAGGCTTTCGTCGGGCTGCTCGAGCATCTCGAGCGGCGCAAGGAGTTCGGCTTCGACCTCGAGACCACTTCGCTGAACCCGCGCCAGGCCAAGCTCGTCGGCGTCGCGCTCTGTCCCGATCCCGAGATCGCTTACTATGTTCCCGTCGGCCACAAGGCGCCCGATAGCCAGCAGCTTTCGGCCGAATGGGTGCTCTCGAAGCTCAAGCCGTTCCTCGAGGATCCCAAGTACAAGAAGATCGGCCAGAATCTGAAGTACGACTTCAGCGTCCTGCACGCGCACAAGCTCAGGCCCGACGGCATCGGCGCGGACACGATGGTCGCCGCCTATGTCCTCGACCCGGAAGGGCGCCACAACCTCGAGACGCTCGCGCGTAACTACCTCGACTACACGGTCCTGACCTACGAGGAGGTCTGCGGGAAGGGCGCCAAGCAGATCGGCTTCGACGAGATCCCGATCGA
This sequence comes from uncultured Bacteriovoracaceae bacterium, assembly GCA_964478745.1. GTDB lineage: Bacteria > Bdellovibrionota > UBA1018 > UBA1018 > UBA1018 > CAYZKI01. The sequence goes on along the minus strand of CAYZKI010000007.1, from coordinate 14,593 downwards.
CGTGGCGACGCGCTACTCCGCCGAGGACGCGTGGATCGCCGTCCATCTCTGGAACCAGCTGCGGCCCAGGCTCGAGAACGAGAAGCTCATGGAGGTTTTCGCCACCGTCGACCTGCCGTTGGTCGGGGTCCTCTCGCGGATGGAAGCACAGGGCGTCTGCCTCGACGTCCCGTTTCTCAAGAAGCTCTCGACCGAGTTCGAGCACGATCTCGCGGCGATCGAGAAGCGCATCCAGTCGTACGCGCGGGAGCCGATCAACCTGAACTCGACCCGGCAGATCGCCCAGCTCCTGTTCGAGGACCTCAAGCTTCCCGCGCAGTCGAAGACCAAGACAGGCTACTCGACCGATGCCAAGGTTCTCGCCGACCTCTCGCATCTGCACGAGGTCCCGAAGCTCCTTCTCGAGTATCGCGAGATCTCCAAGTTGAAAGGAACCTACGTCGACCCGCTGCCGGAGATGCGCGACCCCACCGACGGAAAGATCCACGCGGCGTTCCACCAGACGGTCGCCGCGACGGGGCGCCTCTCGAGCTCGGACCCGAACCTCCAGAACATCCCGATCAAGACCGAGCGCGGCCGCCGCATCCGGCAGGCCTTCGTTCCGGAGGAGGGAAATCTCCTCCTTTCAGCCGACTACAGCCAGATCGAGCTGAGGCTCCTTGCCCATATGAGCGGCGACAAGGAGCTGGTGCGCTCGTTCGTCGCCGACGAGGACGTGCACCGGCGCACCGCGAGCGAGATCTACGGCGTGAAGCCCGAAATGGTGACCGATCACCAGCGCGGCGTCGCCAAGGCCATCAACTTCGGCCTGATGTACGGGAAGACCGCCTTCGGCCTCGCGCAGGAGCTCAAGATCGGGCGGAAGGAAGCCCAGGAAACGATCGACACTTATTTCAAGCGCTACGCCGGCGTGAAGCATTTCCTCGATCAGCAGATCATCCTGGCGAAGGATCGCGGCTACGCCGTCACGATGCTCGGCCGCAAGCGGTATCTCCGCGACATCGACGCGAGAAACCCCATGGTCCGCCAGAACGCCGAGCGCATGGCGATGAACACGCCGATCCAGGGAACCGCGGCCGACATGATCAAGCTCGCGATGATCGAGGTCGACGAGGAGCTTCGGAAAGGCGGCTTCAAGTCGAAGCTGACCGTGCAGGTGCACGACGAGCTCGTTCTCGACTGCCCGAAGGACGAGGCTCCCGAGGTTCAGAAGCTCGTCTGCCGGATCATGGAGAACGCCATGAAGCTCGACGTTCCGCTCAAGGTCAACGCCGGGCTCGGCAAGAACTGGGCGGAAACCTGAGCCGAGCTCCGTAACTTGTTCTGGCTCTCGCGCTCGAAGTCAGAATCGGCTTGAGCCTCGGCTTCTTGAGTTTCGTGGCGAACAGGCACAGGCTCCTCGGCCTTCCGGATTAGGGAGCCCGAGGCTCGAGCTTCCCTGATTTTGAAGTTGAGACCCAGACGAACGAGCCGGCTCAGCGGATGTCGAAGCGGTAGTTCTGGCCGCCGTTCGAGTCCCAGAAGGTGTTGCCGTGCCTGACGGCAAGGAAGTAGATCTCGACGCGAACCGCCCCGTTCGGGATCGTCACTGGAGCCGAAATACCGTTGGCGTTCATGACCGTGGTCTTCGCCTCCATCAGGCGGCCGGTCGAATCGAAGAAGTTGCAGGTGCCCGTCACGAAGGTGTGCGTCGGGTCCGCTGCCGTGCCGATGTGAGGCAGGCGGTTGAACTCATACTCGATCCGGAGCTCGGCTCCGGCGCTAAGCGTTCCCAGGAGCTCCGGGGCCTTCAGGCCCACGCGCGAGCTCATGAAGCGGATCACGGGCGAGCCCGTGCCGATGATCTTCGCGCGGAAGTTGGCGCCGCCATTGCTGTCCCATCCCACATAGCCCGAGGCCTGCGTGAACTTGAACCAGACTTCGAGATCGCCCGCGGCGGTCACGGGAATCCTGATCGTCGTGTTGAAACCGATGCGACCATCGGCATCTGCGAACTGATTCTTCACGAACATCGACTGCACGGCGCCGCCACCGATCCGATACTGAACCTCGATCGTGCGCGGGGCTTCGGTCAGGCCGAAGGTCTTCCAGTCGCGCACGTAGCTCACGTGCAGGGGCTGGCCGGCTTCGACCTTCGGGCCGTTGGCTCCGAGGAAGGACCAGCTTCCGAACTGGATCTGCAGGGAGTAGTTCGCGGCTTGCGAAACGCTCGCGAACAGGAGGACGGACGAAACGACGGCAAGGCGGCTCAAAAACGTTTTCATGCCGACCTTATCTAACGCGAGGCGTTAGGCGGCAAGCGATTTTTGGCCAAATTTCCTTCGGCCTTCTGCCAAGCCATGAGGAACGACTCGGTCACGCCCTGGACCGGGCTCGGGACGGGCGCGCCGGCGGAACGCAGGTCGTCCCAGAGGTTTCCCAGCTCGCCGATGTGCCAGAGTCCGCGGCCGCCGCAGCCCGGGGGAAGATGGGGAAGGGCGCCGTTGAAGTCGCTGCCGGTCATGATCCGGGAGGGGTCGATGATCTCGGCCAAGTCCTTGTATTGTCTGACGAATGCCTCGAAGGGGCCGCATTCTGCCGGCGTGCCCGCGAGCATCTCCGCGCTCGGCATCAGGCCGACGATGCCTTCCGTTTCGGCGACGCCGCGAAGCTGCCCGTCGCTGATGGAGCGCTCCGAGCCATGGTACCGGCGGAGCACGGTATGGGTGTAGAGCCGGGGTACCTCCTCGCCCTGGAGGGCGA
>CAYZKI010000007.1:0-11841 GCA_964478745.1 uncultured Bacteriovoracaceae bacterium | reverse complement strand
GCCCATGATCGACCGGCGCCGCGTGTAGATCTGGGTGGTCTCCGTATCATTAAGGGAGATGATCTCCGCTTGAGCCTTGTCCGAGGCGTGCGCAAGGTCGATCCAGACTCCGCGGCTCCTGAGCTTCGTAATCAGCTCTCGGCCCTCCTCGGTCAGGCCGCGATCGTTGACCCGGACGCCCGCGCCGTCGCGGCGCGGGGAGAACAGGGTGCGGAGCCAGGCGATCGGCGAAGACAGGACGGCGATGCCGCGCAGGAACGCGGCCCCGCCGTAGTGGTCGTCGGTGAGATGAAGAGGGGCGACGATGCGCACGCCCTTCTGATCGACGAACTCGACCAGGTCCTCCTCGGTCTCGAGGAAGCCCGCCGCCCCCTCGAGAGCGAAGACGAAAGCGCGCTTGCCCGCGGCGATCGCGTCGCGCGCCTCCTTCGCGCTCTTCGCGATGACCCATTCCGGGTTCTCGCGCACGAAGCGCTCGCCGAGCTCGATCTGCCGTCGGATGGAAGCCTTGAGCGAGGTCACCATCAGGGGGTGGGCGTAGAGCGTCGCGACCAGTACCTGAAGCCCCGAGGCATTCACCGTTTCCGGGTTCGCCTGCGAGCGCGTCCGGTCACGCCAGTCGCGCGCCTCGAGCTTGCCGAAAAAGTCCCCGTGGAAGGCCCAGGTCATGCCCTCTTCCATGAAGAGGTGCGCGTGCAGCTCGACCGGAGCGCGCACCTGCGGCGATGCGATGGCGTGCGATGCCGTGAGCGCGAGGCCGAGCGAAAGGAGGCGCCCCAGGATCAAAAAGCGCCGCCTGATTGAGAGTCGCCCCCGGCGGGAGCGGCGCCCGATCCTGCGGGCGGGTCCGTCTTCCAGAGGCTGGCCATCTGGCCCGTGTAAACGGACGCGCCGCCGCGGGCGACGATCTGCGAAGGCGCGAGCGTCACGGTGACTCCGCCGCCTGTGCCCGGATCCATGACGATGTCCTCGGGCTTCCCGCCCTCGTTCGAGTAAACGGTCATCGCCTGCGAGAGCGCCTGCTGGAGGTCACCGACGGTGGGCGTGGAGCCATCGCCGTTCGCGCATTCGATCTCGGTGACGGGACCATTGGTCTGAAGCCCGATCTGGATGGAGCCGGGGACGCGGCCCGCGCTCACGCGGGAGACGGTCCATGGATTCTTCGGGTCCTGGCGGGCGACGCGGAACTGCTGGGAGGGGAGGTACTTGAGAATGCAGGTGTGGTTGATCTTCTCGCCCTTGCCGTTGGTCACGAGGAACGAGAAGAACGTTCCTTCCAGGCCCGGCGCCATGATCCCGGTCGGATCGCTGAACCCCTGGCCCTGGCGGTTGCGGAGCACGACGCCTTCCTGAGAGCGGGGGAGCGGAATGTCCCGGGAGACCTTGATCTCCGCGCCGATCGCGAGATCCGTGAGCGGCAGGTTGACCGGGGCCGCGGCCGGGCGGCCGGCGAGCTCCTCGCGTCTTTTCTGCTCCATCATCATTTCCATCTGGGCCTGGGCGATCTTCATGTCGTCCATCATCTTGTAGTGCTGCATGGCCTGCTCGCCCGAGACGCAGTTGCCGCCGAAATCGCCGCCGCAGACCATGACATTCGGGCCCTTGTCCTCGCCGCCGTTGTTGCCGGCATTTCCGCCCGATCCGGAAGCTCCCCTGCCGGATGACGAAGGGAATCCCATCCCAGGCATGCCCATGCCGCCGATCGATCCGCCCGCGCCCGAACCGAAGCCGAAGCCTCCGCCCCCGCCGATCGGCGTCCCGACCATCGCACCGCCCGCCTCGTTGATCGTCTCGGCCATCGCCTCGGTGCCCGCCTTCACGTAGTCACCGAGACGGGCCCTCTCTTCGCGCTTCTTCTCCTTCAGCTCCTGAAGCTCCTCGCGGCTGAGCTTCGGTTTCACGGGCTCCTGCGCGCGCGCGAATTGTGCGGACGTTGCGAGAAGGGCAGCGGCGAATGCGAGGTGGGCGAGAGTCATCCCAAAATGGTACCGGAGACGAAACGTCGCGGGAAGGGCCCGGAAACGCGCGCTCGCGCCGTCAATAAACTGGCCCGATCGGGCGTTTCCCGATGCGCTTCAGGACATGGGTGCGGAAGCGGAGCCAGGGCATGTGAGCCGCGCGCTCCGCCTGGAGGCCGAGCGCCGGCGGGATGTGAAGCCCGCGCACCCAGGCCTGCGCCTGGGCGACGGCTTCGTCCACGAGCGCGACGCCGGCCTCGCCGCCGGGACCCTGGATCCTCGAGTTGAGATCGAGCGGGCTCTCCACGAACGAGCGGTAGTGAGGATAGGCCCAGAGATGGAACTCCAGCATCGCGGGAAGGTTGAAGTCGCGCACGGCCGACTCGATCTCGAGATAGGGAGAGTAGCCCCCGGGGAGGGCGTTGTCGAACCACGCCGGGTTCGGCTCGAAGCGCTTGATCCTGACCGCGGTCAGCACCTCCTGCGCCTGCGCCGCGAGCTTTTCCTGTTCCTCTCCCGAGGTCTCGAGGATCTCCACGAGCGCGGCTTCGCCGAAGAGCGCCGCAAGCCGTTGCAGCGTCTGAGCGTGTGCCTCAAGAAGATGGATCAGATACTCGGCCAACCTCATGTTTCCCCACCATATTAACGCTTGCGGGGGGAGAATAGGAGCTTCCATTTCGGCTGGGCCGGCGGCACGGGAGTGCGCGGCACGAGGTGAGAAGAGGAGCCGAGGAGCTCGTCGGGGGCGCGAAATCTCGGGTGCATGAGAACGATCCAACGGCCGTGCCAGAAATTCACGGAGTCGTCCGAGCCCGTGGATCCTGAGCTCAACGAGTTGCTGGACGCGCTCTCGGCGAACAGGACGACCCCGTGCGGCCAGAGCTTCTCGGAGAGCTTCTGATTCCATTCCTCGACGTTCGAGATATCGATCCAGGCGTCGAGGATCCAGAACTGCCAGCCCATCTGCGCGGCTTCGGCTGCGATCGACGCTTCCCACTGCCGGTCGTAGCGTTCGAGCTTCTCGCGCGCGAGGGTGGTGAACAGCGCCTCGGGGAGCAGGCGGGTGCGGGTCTTCGGCTTCTTCGCGGGGTCGAGCAGGAGCTCCATGAGCTCGCCTTCCAGGCGCGAGCTTCCGCGAAGATCCTCGACCCGGAGCTCCCAGACCTTGAGCCCCTGCGCGTCGCCCTTCCTGCCCGTCGCGAGCGTGCGCGACTTCTCGGCGTGGAGCTGCCGCATCAGGTCTCGGAGGATCGCGAGCCTGAGAAGCGTCGCTTCCTCCAGGCCCTCGCAGTGGCGCCAGTGCTCGGCCGCCTGGGCGAACAGCTCGCTGCATCCTTGCGGCATTTTTTCGGCGAGCGCGCCTGAGGGGGGAGGTGTCATCGTCTTTTCAACGGGGGTTTGATGCCTTGGGCTTCGCGCGTTCTCTCGTGAAGCTGAAGCAGCGCCTCGACGAGAGATTGGTCGCGGAGGGCCGGGCGGTACTCGGCGTTCGATACGGTGACGGCGGGCCGCGCCGGAGCGGCGGGAGCGAAAGAGCTCGGCGTGAAGGCGGGCGCGGCCGGCTGCTGCGGCGCTTGCTGGATCGGAAGGCTCCTCTTGGTCACCGGAGCGAGCTCGTTGAAGAGCTCCAGCGCCTTCGTTCCGGTCACCGCGGGACGGCGGGGCGGCTCGAAGCGCGATGAGGGGCTCACGATCAGGTCGGCCAGCGCCGACAGATCCGAGTCGTTCATCGGATCGCTCGGACGGTCATTTGACAATGCAGACCTCCGCGCCTTTGAATGCCTGCCGAAGGGAGGCGAGATCGCTCCCGCTGTGCACGCCCAGGTCGGAGCGGGACAGCGCGATCAGGCCGGGCTTGAGCGTGCCGAGATTCTTCTTCAGCGCCGCGAGCGTCTCGTCCGGGAGCATCGAGCGGACGCCGCTGGCCTTGGTGTGGCCCGCGCCCGCCAGAAAGAGATGGAGCATCCTGTCCTGATGGCGGACCGGCACGTACACGATCTCGCCTTCCTTGCCCGTGATCGTTCCGGAGCGAATACCCTGGCTGATCACTCCGCGAAACCACCAGTCGAGCCGGCCCGCGAGCCCCGCGAGCGGGCGCTCGTTCAGGTGGCATGCGAGCACGGCGCCTGCCACCTGCCCGGTGACCAGCGCGTCTTCAGCATCGATTTCGATAGGTTGGCTGTCCGTAGCCATCCTTTATATTCTAGCTGCCGGCGGCCTTCGAAGGCAAGGCGCCACGAATCGCGTCCAGAATACCATTCACGAAGGAAGGGGTGTCGGAGGTGCCGAACTGCTTCCCCAGCTCGATGGCCTCGTCGATGACGACGCTCGGGGGGGTGTCAGGAAAATGGAGGAGCTCGTAGGCCGACATCCGGAGGAGATTACGGTCGACCAGGCCCATGCGGGCGACCTTCCAGTTGGAAGCATGACGCTCGAGCAGCTCGTCGAGCTGCTTCATCTCCGCCAAAGTTCCGGCGACCAGCTGGGCCGAAAACTCGCGCAGCGGCTCGGGTACCACGAAATGGTTGAAGTGATGCTCGAGGTCGCGGGCGAGCTCCGCCCCGATCGGCGGGACGGACTGCTTGGCCTGAAGGGCCACGTCGTAACGATAGAGGATCTGGAGGGCGACTTCGCGCGCTCGGTGCCGGCTGTTCATAGGTGTGGTCTCAAAGAGGTTTCTCGAAAGGGAAGGAAAGATTCGGCATCTCCTCCGAGTCTTCACCCGGAGCGGCCGGCTCCTGAAGCTCGGCGACGAATTCGTCGATGTCGCGGAACTCGCGGTAGACGGAGGCGAAGCGGACGTACGCGACCTTGTCGAGCTTGCGAAGCTCGGTCATGACCATCTGGCCGATCGTGCGGCCGGGGATTTCCTTCAGGCCGTAGCTCTGGATCCGCTTCTCGATGTGGCTGACGAGCTCTTCGATCTTCTGCGTCGGGATCGAGCGCTTCTGGCAGGCCTTGCTGATGCCGCCGGCGATCTTGAGGCGGGAGTAGGGTTCGCGTCGCCCGTCCTTCTTGATGACGACGGGCATGACCTCTTCGACGCGTTCGTAGGTCGTGAAGCGGCCCTCGCATCGCGGGCACTGCCGGCGCCGGCGGATCATGTCGCCGGGCTGGTTCATCCGCGAGTCGATCACCTTGGTGTCGACAGTGGAGCAATAGGGGCACTTCACGTTGAAAAGACCTCTTACCTTCCCTCTGGGTAGCACACCCGATTAGGGTGCGCCAAGTCATCCCTTGCCAAAAACCCTAGCTATAAAGGGGGAAGCGGCCGCAGAGCCCCCGTACGTCGTTCCGGATGTGCTCGAGAGCCGAGGTATCTCCGCGAGATTCCAAGGCCTTTTGGATCCAGCGGGCAATCTGCTTCATCTCCGAGGCACCCATCCCGCGGGTCGTGATGGCCGGGACGCCGATGCGGATGCCGCTCGTGACGAACGGGCTGCGCTTCTCGTTGGGGATCGTATTCTTGTTCACGGTGATGCCGGCCAGATCGAGCCAGGCTTCGGCGTCCTTGCCCGTGATCGAGCCGTCACCCGTGGCCGTGAGGTCGACCAGCATGAGGTGGTTGTCCGTGCCGTCGGTGACGAGCTTGAAGCCCAGGCTCATGAGCTCGTCGGCTAGGGTCTTCGCGTTGTCGACCACCTGCTTCTGGTACGTCTTGAACTCCGGCAGGAGGCCCTCGCCGAACGCGACGGCCTTCGCGGCGATCACGTGCATGAGGGGGCCGCCCTGGATGCCCGGGAAGATCTGCGAGTTGACGGCCTTGAGGCGATCAGCCGAGCACAGGATGAGGCCACCGCGCGGGCCGCGCAGGGTCTTGTGCGTGGTCGAGGTCACGTAGGTCGCGTGCGGGATCGGGCTCGGGTGAAGGTTCGCCGCGACGAGGCCCGCGATGTGGGCCATGTCGACGACGAACGCCGCGCCCGACTCGCGCGCGATCGATGCCATCGCCTCGAAGTCGATGATGCGGGGATAGGCGCTCGCGCCGGCGACGAGGATCTTCGGGCGCTCCTTTTTCACGATCTCGCGCACGTGATCGTAGTCGAGGCGATGCGTCTCGGGATGAAGCCCGTAGCTCGAGACCTTGAAGAGCCTTCCGCTGAAGTTCACGGGGCTGCCGTGAGTGAGGTGGCCGCCGTGGGAAAGGCTCATTCCGACGAGCGAGTCGCCGGGCTGCGCGAGCGCGAGGTAGGCCGCCATGTTGGCTTGCGAACCGGAGTGCGGCTGCACGTTCGCGGCTTCGGCGCCGAAGAGCCTGCAGACGCGGTCGATCGCCAGGCTCTCGACCTGGTCGACGAACTCGCAGCCGCCGTAGTAGCGCTTGCCAGGGTAGCCTTCCGCGTACTTGTTCGTCAGGATCGACCCGTGCGCGTCGAGCACGGCCTGGCTCACGTAGTTCTCGGAGGCGATCAGCTCGAGGCCGTCCTCCTCGCGGCGATGCTCGCGCCCGATCGCGGCGTGAAGCTCGGTGTCCGTCTCGCTCAGGCTCTGGGTGAAGTTCTTGGGCCGGCTCATTTTCTGTTTCGCTCCAGTTCGGAAATCTTCTTGATGCGCTTCGAATGGCGCTCGTCGTTGGTGAAAGGCGTCGAGAGCCAGACCTGCACGATCTCCGCGCCGTACTCGGGCGCGAGAAAGCGCGAGCCCAGGCAGAGCACGTTCGCGTCGTTATGCTCGCGCGAAAGGCGGGCGCCGACCGGGTTCTCGACCACCGCCGCGCGGATGCCGTCGATCTTGTTCGCCGCGATCGACATCCCGATGCCGGAACCGCAGATCAGGATTCCGCGCTCGGCTTCGCCCTTGACGATCTTCTCGGCCAGGACCCGCGCGAAGTCCGGGTAATCAACGCGGTCGTTGTTCAGCGGGCCGAGGTCCATCCATTTCAACTGCGGAAGGGATTTCTGAATGGCCTGCTTGAGCTCATAGCCCGCGTGGTCGGAAGCGATCAGGATCGACATGCGCCCGGAGCTTACTGGCTTTGCGCGGGAGGCACAAGGCTGCTGCGGGGCATTAGCCAGACAGCGCTCGCTGAGGTATGCTGGCGAAAATCCGATGCAAATGCTCGCGCTGACCGTCGTCGCTTTCCTGACCTCCACGCTTTCGGGCGTTCTCGGCATGGGGGGAGGGATCCTTCTCCTGGGCGTGATGGCGACCGTCCTGCCTCCTTCGGTCGTCATCCCCGTGCATGGGCTCGTTCAGCTGGCGAGCAACGGAAGCCGCGCGGCCTTGAGCCACCGGTCGATCGATTGGCGGATCGTGTGGCCCTTCGGAGCGGGCGCGCTGATCGGCGCCTGGGTCGGCGGCCGGTGGGCGGTCTCGCTTCCCGAGGACGCTTCGCGCATCGTGCTCGCGGTCTTCATTCTCGCCATGACCTGGATCCCGACGCCGAGATCCGCCCCGCGGGTTCCGGGAAAGTTTTTCTGGCTGGGGCTCGGAAGCACGTTTCTTTCGATGTTCATCGGAGCCACGGGCCCCGTGCAGGCGCCGTTCTTCCTGAGAGCGAACCTCGACAAGGAGCAGATCATCGCCACGAAGGCGGCCACCCAGGTCTTCCAGCACGTGATGAAGGTGGCCGCCTTCATGGCGCTGGGCTTCGCCGTGGGTCCTCATCTTCCGCTCATCGGAGCGATGATCGCCGCCGTGATCGCGGGCTCCTTCGCCGGCAAGCGAATCCTGAATCACGTGCCGGAAAAACTCTTCCTCTGGCTCTTCAGGATCGCCATCACCGTCATCGCCGCGCAGATGCTGTGGAAGGGAATCGCCCGCGGCGCGAGCGGCGCCTAGAGCGAGAAGACCAGCGCGAGCGTCGGCTGGAGCTGGACCCATGAGGGACCGCCGAGAACCTGCGTGAGGACGCCTTGCGTGGAAACATCGAGGGCCGCGCTCTTCCCCCAGCGCCATCGGGCGCCGAGCTCCGGGATCTCGATCAGCGTGACCTGACCCGAGCCAAGCGGATTGACTCCGAAGGAGAGCGAGAGCCGCCCCTGCAAGGACGAGCGGTCCGCGCCCCAGAGATTCCAGCCGAGCCTGGCGGCGGCAGTGAACGGAATCCCCACGCCGCCGAGCGTGCCGGCGAAATCAGGATAATAGGTGATGCTTCCCACCGAGAGCGTGGCCCCGATGATCCTGGGCGGAAGCCGGAGAAACGCCTGGGCGAGAAGGGGCTTCGAGCCCGAAGTGCTTTCGTCCTGGTCGGGAGCGGTCGGGTTGCCGCCGGCTCCCGGGTTCACTACCGCGAGGGTGGATGTCAGGAGGTCGATCTGGAGATCCGCGCCCCATGCCGTTCCCGGGTTGAGCGCGAGCTCCAGGTGAGGGCCCCATTTCGAGTGGTCGATCGTCGATGACGCCAGCCCCAGGCTGCCGCCCACGCCAAGCTCGAACGAGGCGCGGGCGGGAGAAACAGGCAGGAGAAGTAGCGCGACGGACGCGAGGAGGCGGATGAAACGGGAGTTCATGCTTTGAAGGCCTTCTTTCGGTCGATCTTGACAGCTCGTCACCCGCCCGTCACGTTGAAAGGAATGACTCACCACGGGCTGCGGCTTCCGATCGGTTTCCTTGGGGTGTTTCTCGCGACGAACTCCTGCGGCGCCAGGATCCCCAAAGGCGACGTTTCCGCCCTGATCCGGGACCGCTCGGCCTCCTGGCTCGTGGATTCGTCGGCTTCGTATTCGCCCCAGGCGGGTTACGGCACCTCGTGCGCGCATCCCGGCGCCCACGCCATTCTCAACGCCGGCACGCACAACGTCTACGCCGTCGCCGACGGCATCATCGCGTCGATCGAGAGCTGCGCGACAGCGGGGGAGAACGACAAGTACAACATCTCGCTCGCTCTCGGGATGAAGGGCGCGGTTCCCGTCTTTTTCGACTACAGCATCGAGCCCTTCGCGGGAACTGTCTGCTCGAACGGCAACGACGATTACTTCTCGAGCCAGATTCTCGTAGAGGAGGGGCAGAGCGTGACCCGGGGCCAGCTCATCGCCAGGATGGTCGCCGTGGGATCCGGCGCGCACATTCACTTCGCCCTCGGCGCGGACGGCGCCACGATCTGCCCCGAGATCTTCCCGGCTTCCATCTTCACCGGCCAGACCGGCGCGCTGGCCTCCGCCACCTGCGGAACGGATCCGATCGCCGCCTCCACGCTCTGCCATCAGCCGACCACGAGCGAGAATCCCGAGAACCTCCAATAACGGAGATCCATACGCGAGGTTCGTGACCCTGTGCGCATTGACGGCCAGGCATGTCGAGGTATGACGAAGGTGTGGGGGTTCATGGATGAGGACTTTCGCCCAGGGAGTAGTTCTACTTTCTCTACAGTTTTTGGCGCCGCAGTGGGCAGCTGCGGCGCTCTCTACAAAGAGCATCGATCTCACGTTCGTCGTGAAGATCCCGCCGGGAACTCCGGCTACTGACACGATCTACGTCACGGGCTCGACTCCTGAGCTTTGCAACTGGCAGCCGAAGTGCATCGCGCTTCGGCCGATCGGGCACGGCGTGCTGCGCGCGCAGCTGCAGGTCGGTGCTTACGGCGAGATCGAGTACAAGATCACCCGTGGAAGCTGGGATACCGTGGCCGCCGATTCGTTCGGCAGGCCCACTCCAAACATCCGGCGCAATGTTTTCCGCCCCGTTCACGAGTTCGTCGAGACCGTCGTCGACTGGCAGGATCGCGCCCATCATCACGGAGTCTCGGCCGCCCTCCGCTCGCGCCTCGACGTCATCCCGGACTTCCATTCACCGGAGCTCGGAAACAAGCGCGCCGTCCGCGTTTACCTGCCCGAAAGCTACGCCTCCGAGCCGAAGCGACGCTATCCTGTCATCTACGCGCACGACGGCCAGAATTTATTCGATCCCTCGACTGCCGGGTACGGCAACGAGTGGAAGATCGACGAGGTGCTCGACGAACTGGCTTCGAAGCGGCTCGCGCGCGAGGCGATCGTGGTCGGCGTGGACACGATCGCCTCGGTTCGCCGGAGCGAGTACGATTACTCGCGCCGGGGCGACCTGTACGCGAAGTTTCTCATCGAGACCCTGAAGCCGTGGATCGACCGCACCTACCGCACGCATTCGGGCCGCGAGTCGACCTACACGATGGGTTCGTCGATGGGCGCCCTGATTTCGATGGCTCTCGTCTGGAAGCACGCGGACGTGTTCAGCCGGGCCGCGGCGCTTTCGCTTCCCGCCATGAACTCGATGGGCAACGTGATCGTCGACACGTCGCCGATGCCCAGGCTTCCGATCCGCCTGTACGTCGACTACGGCGACTACGGATACGACGAGGATTACCCGGCGCCCGGCCAGGATTTCGTGGAGCACCTGAGATCGCTGGGGATGAAGGAGCCCGCGCTCCTGCACCGGGTGTTCCCTTACGCGGACCACTCCGAGGCGGACTGGGCCAGGCGCGTGGACATCCCGCTCAGCTGGATGCTCGCGCCCTGACGACTGACGGGATCAGAACCAGCAGGAAACCCAGGTGAACCCTGTCGTCAGGCCGGGACGCGAGAACTGCGCGTTGAAGTTGCGGCGCGCGGAGAATTCCTCGATCTGCGTGAGCACCTCGAAGGGAACCGAGTCGTGGTACCAGGTCCGGATGATGATTCCCGGCATCGTGGGATGGGGATCCCTTTTCACCTGAATGTTGGCGAGAGTAAGCACCCGGGCGCCGTCCTCGGATACATCGGCCCGGATGTCCTTGAGGGCCGCCGTCGTCCCGTCGTAGATTTCCGTGATTTCGAGGTCGATGACCGGCTTCGCGCCCGCCAGGCTCTGGCAGACGTACACCGTCGAGAAATCCGGCGGCGACGCATAGAGCGCGCCCGCCGAAATCGAGCTCAGACCCAGGAACAGAAGAGCGATGCCCTGACGCAACATTTTCGACCCCTTTTCATTCGAACCTTGCAGGGGATGGTCTTCGGTCAGACGCGGCCAAAAATCAAGCTGGCGTTGGTGCCACCGAAGCCGAAACTGTTTGATAGGGCGTAATTGACCTTCTTGTCGATGGCGCGATTCGCCGTGAAGTCGAGGCCGAGCTCGACGCAGCCCGGATCCAGGTTGTCCAGGTTGATGGTCGGGGGAATCTTGCCTTCGCGGATCGCGAGCACGCTGAACATCGCTTCGAGGGCGCCGGCGGCCCCGAGCAGGTGGCCCGTCATCGACTTCGTCGAGCTCACGTGCAGGTGCTTCGGGCCGTTCGGGAAGAGCTTGCGAACGGCGCGCGCCTCTTCGACGTCGCCCGCGGGAGTCGAGGTGCCATGCGCGTTCACGTAGCCCACCTGGTCCGGATTGAGGCCGGAATCCTTCAGCGCGATTTCCATCGCGCGGCGGCCGCCTTCGCCTTCCGGCGCCGGCGAGGTCATGTGGTAGGCGTCGCCCGAGAGCCCGTAGCCCACGATCTCACCGTAGATCTTCGCGCCGCGCTTGCGGGCGAACTCGTACTCCTCGAGGACCATGACCGCTCCGCCTTCGCCCATGACGAAGCCGTCGCGATCGACGTCGAACGGGCGCGACGCCTTTTCCGGAGCGTCATTGCGGGTCGAGAGCGCGCGCATCGCCGCGAAGCCGCCGATGCCGAGCTTGCAGATCACGCACTCGGCGCCGCCGGCGATCATCACGTCGGCATCGCCGCGCTGGATCTGGCGGAACGATTCGCCCAGGCTGTGCGCGCTCGAGGAGCAAGCCGTGACGTTGCAGAGATTCGGGCCCTGCAGATTGAGCAGGATGCTGAGCTGGCCCGAGATCATGTTCGGGATGACCTGAGGGATGAAGAAGGGCGTGATGCGCTTGTAGCCCTTGGCGAGATAGTCGTCATGCACGGCTTCGATCTCGGGAAGGCCGCCCATGCCCGCGCCGATGTTCACGCCCATGCGGGTCGGATCGATCGTGTTGCGGA
>CAYZKI010000006.1:0-26231 GCA_964478745.1 uncultured Bacteriovoracaceae bacterium | reverse complement strand
CCCCAGGGGAGTATCCCGGTCGCCCCCTATCAAGCAATCTTTGCGCGTAGCGGTGCGAAGTTCTGTGTTGGCATTCCAGAAACGGGGCGCGACGTTTGCTATTCACTTCTCCGATGCGCGTCGCATTGGTCTCACCGCTTTTCGAGAGCGTTCCGCCGCGTTTGTATGGGGGGACCGAGCGTGTCGTGGACTGGCTTTGCCGCGGTTTGGCCGATGCTGGCGTAGACGTCACGCTTTTCGCATCGGGCGATTCGAGCGTTTCGGCTCAGGCTGACCTGATCCCGGTCGTCGATCAGGCCCTCCGCTTGAGGACGCGCCCGGTCACCGATCCCATCGCCTACAATCTGAAGTTGATGGCCGAGGTGGCCAGCCGCGCCAGCCGCTTCGATGTGATCCACAATCATCACGACTACTGGATGCTGCCCCTGAGCCGGATGACCACCACGCCGCTGGTGACCACGCTCCATGGCCGGCTCGATCTTCCGGACATTCATCAGGCGTTCTTCAGCTATCCGAACGCCCATTTCGTCTCGATCAGCCACCATCAGCGGGAGGCCATGCCCGGGCTTCGCTGGGCCAGAACCATCCATCACGGCATTGATCTGGATCGGCTCGAATTCAGGGAATCTCCCGGGAAGTACCTGGCGTTCCTCGGCCGCTTCGATCCGCACAAGAGGCCCGATCTGGCCATCGACATGGCCCAGGAGGCGGGGATTCCTCTTAAGATCGCCGCCAAGATCGAAGGGAAGGAAATGCAGGAGTACTACGAGGCGCTGAAGCCGCGGATCGACGGCCGCTTCATCGAGTACATCGGGGAGATCGGCGAATCGGAGAAGTCCGACTTCCTGGGGAATGCCTGTGCTCTCGCGTTCCCGATCAACTGGCCGGAGCCTTTCGGCCTGGTGATGCTCGAGGCGTTGGCCTGCGGCACCCCGGTCCTCGCCCGTCCGCGCGGGGCGGTGCCCGAGGTCCTGGTCGACGGAATGACGGGATTCGTCCGCGAGGACGCCCGCGAGCTGGGGAGGCTTGCCGTCGACGGGCTCCACTCGATCTCGCGGCTGCATTGCCGGCGCTGGGTCGAGCAGCGTTTCTCCCTCAAGCGCATGACGGAGGATTACATCGATGTCTACCGAAGCCTCGCCTCGGCGAGACCCGTCCGCCCCGATCGTGATCGACGGGATCTCCTATATCCCGTCCAGCGTGCTGCTGACGGGTATCTCTAAGGTCAGCTTCAAGGACAACCGGGCGTTCGGAGTGGTCGACTCGCAGGGCGAGTGCCTGAGGCTCTATGGCGAGACGGGCGAGCTGGGACTCTACTACAACGACACGCGCTACCTGGGCATCTGGGAGCTGACTCTGAACGGGAGCGCGCCGATCGCGCTCGCGCACGAGCTGCGGTTCGGCGGGAACACCGTCGTCTACTCGATGACCAACCCCGATCTGCCGAAGATCGGGGAGAACGGGCGCATCCGGCGCGACACTTTCCTGATCCGGCGGATCCAGACCCTCGTCGACGACGTGTTCTACGACATGCTCGAGATCAAGAACTTCGAGGACGTGCCGCATACGGTGCAGATCGAGCAGTGGGCCGGAAGCCGTTTCGACGACGTCTTCGAGGTCCGCGGGTACGCGAGGGAGAGGCGCGGGCGAATGCTCCCGCCGGTCGACGAGACCGGCAACGGGATCTCGTCGACGATTCTCAGGTACGAGGGGCTCGACGGCATGGTCCGGAGCACCTACATCCGCAGGCACTTCGAGGTGGAGAAGATCCGCGTCTCCCCGAACCTGGTGGGACATTTCGCGCGGGTACGGGTTCCCGCGAAAGGCTCCGCGATCCTCCGCACGTCGGTCTCGTTCGACCTGGAGCCGGAGAAGGCTCATTTTCCCGGAGGGGCCTACGGAGGCCTCGACGTCGAGGGCAAGATGACGGCGCTCGCGCACAAGACGCGCGAGCGGAATCCGCTCCGCGAGCTCCAGATCGAGACGAGCAACGAGATCCTCAACCGGGCCGTCAGGAACGCCGAGCTCGACATCTACACGCTTCTCACCCAGGAGACCCCCGAGCTCCTCTATCCTTACGCCGGCGTTCCCTGGTTCTCCGCTCCCTTCGGGCGGGACGGATTGATCACGGGATATCAGCTCCTTCCCTGGGCGCCGGCGATCGCCAAGGGAATCTTGGAATACGCGTTCCAGACCATCGGGACCAAGAACGATCCGTTCACGGAGGAGCAGCCGGGAAAGGTCTTCCACGAGGTACGCCGGGGCGAGATGGCCCGGACGCGCGAGGTCCCGTTCATCCCGTATTACGGTTCGATCGACTCAACCCCGCTCGCGCTCATTCTCCTGCACGAGTACGTGCGCTGGACCTCGGATCTGGATTCGCTGAGGGGCTGGTGGCCTTCGGCCATGGCGGCCCTGGAGTGGGTGCGTAAGCATGGCGACATCGACGGCGACGGATTTCTCGAGTACGCCAAGCAGTCGCCCACGGGCCTGATCAACCAGGGATGGAAGGACAGCCACGACTCCGTCATGCATCAGGACGGGGCGCTGGCGATCGCGCCGATCCGGCTCTGCGAGGCCCAGGGCTACGCCTATCGGGCGCGGATGGCGATGTCCTCGCTCGCGCTGCTGCTCCGAAAGGACGAGCTCGCCTCCGAGCTGCGGATGGAGGCGCTCAAGCTCAAGTCCCTCTTCAACGAGCGCTTCTGGGACGGGGAGCGGCAGTTCGTGTACCTCGCGCTCGACGGCCAGTCCCGCCCGTGCGCGGTTCGCTCGTCGAACATGGGGCATTGCCTGTGGTCGCACGTCCTGACGCGCGAGCAGGCGGCGAGCGTCGTGAAGCACCTGATGTCGCACGAGATGTTCAGCGGCTACGGCGTGCGGACCCTCGCCTCGAGCGAGGTGGCCTACAACCCGATGTCGTACCACAACGGCTCGGTCTGGCCGCACGACAACTCGATCATCATGGAAGGCTTGCGCTACTACGGCTTCTCCCAGGAGCTCGAGCGCCTCTGCCAGGGCATGATGTGCGTCCTCGAGTCGAGCACGGATTTCCGGTTGCCGGAGCTCTTCTGCGGCTTCAGGAGGCGGGCGGAAACCCCTCCCGTGCCGTACCAGGTCGCGTGCAAGCCGCAGGCTTGGGCTGCCGGCTCCGTCTATCTCATGTTGAAAGCCATGCTCGGCATCTCCATGGATTCGGAGCAGGGGCATCTCGTGTTTCACCAGCCCGTGCTCACGCAGGACGTCGACTACCTCGAGATTCGCGGGCTCAAGGGCGCCGACTGGGAGCTCGACATCGCCGTCACCCGCGGCAAAGGGAAGCCCGTCGTCGAGGTTCTCCGGAAATCCGGGCCCATCCGCCTGGTGGTCGTGAAGTGAGCGGAGGGCCTGGCGGCGCCAATCGCTTGACGACCGATGTTCGACTCTCGCGCGCCAACGTCTGATAAAATCTGAGTCGATGCGTCGCGCCCGGCAACTGATGATCCTCCTGCTGTTGTGCGCGCGCGTGCCCGATGCCTCGGCGCTCCTGCCGGATCCCTCGGATCCGAACTCGCTCGGGCTGGGAGGCGTTCCCAACGAGGCGGTGAAAACGGTGGGGATCGCGCTCGATAACCGCGCGTATCAGCCTGCCACCCCGCTCGGCCTTTCCTCGGGAGTCGACCTCAGCATCGAGGCTACCGTCGTGAAGGTGCCGGACAGCTTCAAGGCCGCGCTCAGCAGCGCGGGAATCGACGGCGCGGAAAGCATCCCCATCATCCCGAGCCCCAAGCTGAGCCTCCACAAGGGCATCTCCGACCGGACGGACATCGGCGGCTCGTTCATCGCCTACCAGGGCTATCTGGTGGTGGGCGGAGACATCAAGGTCACGACGAGCGATCCGGAGGCGGAAGGCCCGACGTTCGCCATCCGCCTGTCGTACAACTACGCGAAGCTCGACTTCGTCACCGCGCATACGTACACGCCGCAGCTCCTCATGTCGCGAAAGCTCGAGTTCGCCGACCCCTACATCGGCATCGGCTACCAGTACGTGCGCGGTTACGTCGCTCTCACTGTCCCGACGGGCCTGCCCGATCCCGCGCCGCAGAACTACACGGCCGGCCCTTACAACGGCTCGGGGGGCGGAATGCTCGCGTTCCTCGGGGTCGGGCTCCGGCCCCCGCATACGGGTATCAAGCTCACGATCGAGGGCTCGTACAGCTCGGCTCAGGCGCATGCGCTGGGGCTGAAGTTCGGCTTCAACTTTTGAGCGGACGCTCCAAAGCCGCGTGCTAGACTGGAAGACGTATGGGAGCAGCGCACTTCCTGCTGATCTCCGAAAGGCCCGACGATCTCGAGTTCGGGGAGTTTCTTTCCTCGAGCAACAACCTGACGTTTCACCTGGCTAGCACTCGTGACGAGGTTCGGTATGTCCTGACGGATTTCCCGCAGACCATCGTCTTCTGGGACGCGACGGCGAAATCGTCGAACCTGATCGCGGGCACTCTGCAAGGAGTCTGCAGCCCGCACAAGGTGTTCGCGATCACGGACGAGCCGCTCAACGCGTATCCCGAGCTCTTCAAGGTGCCGGCGTTCGGCCACCATGTGTTCCGCCGCTATCTCGAGCCCGCTCCGAGGATCTACTCGAGGCTCGTCGCCGCCGCCCTCACTCCGTACCCTTTCGGGCTCGCGCGCTTCTTTCCCGATTCCGCGCCGAGCAACCTGATCACGCTGAAGAAGTCGGGTCAGCGCAAGGCCGCCATGGAGGCCTCCCAGAACGTGCTTCGGAAGCTCGGGCTCCCGAGCCGCGTGGCGTCGTCGACCGCGCAGGCCATCGACGAGCTGCTGATGAACGCGATGTTCGACGCGCCCGTCGACAACAAGGGCGTGCAGTTCCGCAAGAAGCTCGACCGCCAGTCCGAGTTCGACCTGCTCGGCAAGGACCAGGTCGAGCTCGAGCTCGCCTGGAACGACATCGCCATCGGCATCCGCGTCGGCGACAACTACGGGTCGTTGACCAAGGAGCAGCTCCTCGCGTTCCTCTCGAAGAATTATCAGGAGAGCGCCTTCTCGCCCGCGAAGTCGGAGCGCCAGGAGAAGGGGGCCGGTCTCGGGCTTTACGGCATAACGCAAAGCGGCCTGAGCGTGCTCTTCGTCTCGAAACCCCAGGTGCGAACCGAAGTGATCCTGATCGTGCCGAGGGCGCCGGACGTGCGGCAGTTCCGCTCGGCGTTCCGATTCCTGAGCATTCTCGGCGGCGACGCCGGCCCGCAGGTAGGCGCACCGGCCCGCCGATGATATGAAGTCCCTGAAATGAGGGCTTCCATCATGAGATCTCTGGCCGCATCCCTGCTTCTCTTCCTTGCTTCCGCTTCTGCGCTGGCCGACGAGTACTTCGTCGAGAGGACGGCCGGGCCCGGAATCGAAGTGAGCGATCTCGCGACCGTCGACGAGCTCATCCGGGCCTCGGTGCGGGAGGGTGGAGGGCACTCCGTGGTCGAGAAGCCCGCCGACGCGGACTTCACGCTCCGGCCGAAGCTTCTCAAGCTCGGAGGCGCTTACGTGATGACGCTCGAGAAGCTCATGGGCGGCGCGGTCGTGTTCTCGACCCAGATGAAGGCGATGAAAATGGATGAGATGGATCTCGTCGCGCGCAGGCTCACGCGCGCGGTGATCGGCGAGGTGGCGGTGGCCGACGACGCGCGCGTCGGCGACGTCTCCGAGCATGAGGCGACCTCGGGGATGGCCCGGAAGCCCGCGAGAAACGGCTACTTCATCGGCATCGGCCCGACCGCGCTCGCCAACATGAACACCGACGGAGTCGCGTACGGGATCCAGGGCGGCTACTCCTGGGATCTCAACACCGTCATGATCAGGTTCCTGGGAGACGTGGCCCTGAGCGGGGACGCGGTTTTCGGCACGGCGGGACTGGCGGGAACGTATTTCCTGACCGACCACGCGAATACCCCGTTCCTGGCGCTCGACCTGGGCTACGGCGGATACCACACGGACACCTCGGTTCCGGTCGGTAGCGAGACGGGGGGAGGCTTCGCCGCCGGCGCCGGGGCCGGGGTCTCGTTCCTGCGAACCTCGGCGATCAACGTCGAGGTGAGCGCGAGGCTCGCCACGATCTTCGACGAAAGCACGCTGGGGCTTCCGCTCGCGATCAGCGCCAGGCTCGCGCTCTACTTCTAGTTTCCGGCGCGAAGCTTACGCCCGAAGTCCAGCCTCGAGCAGCGCCATGAAGCCCTCGGGCTTCAGGCTCGCGCCGCCGACGAGCGCGCCATCGACGTTCGGGCAGGCCAGCAGCGAATCGACGTTCTCGGGCGTGACGCTCCCGCCGTAAAGGACCGGGGTCCGTCCGGCCGCGTCCATCCCGAAGCGGTCCCAGAGAAGCTTGCGGATCTGCTGATGCGCCTCTTCCGCCTGCTGCGGAGAGGCCGTGAGGCCCGTGCCGATGGCCCACACCGGCTCGTAAGCGATCACGAGCCTGCCGTCCAGGTACGCCGCCGCGCCTTTGCCCGCTTCCGGGATCGCTCCCGCGAGCTGGCGGGTCAGGACTTCGAGCGTGCGGTTGGCTTCGCGCTCGGCGCGTGTCTCACCGACGCACAGGACCACGCGGAATCCCTGCGCAAGCAGGCTCTCCGTGCGCTTGCGAGCGGTTTCATCCGTCTCGCCGAAATACTGCCTGCGCTCGGAGTGGCCGACCAGGGCCCAGGAGATGCCGAGCTCGGAGAGCATCGCGCCCGAGATCTCGCCCGTGAACGCGCCCGATTTCTCCCAGTGCACGTTCTGCGCGCCCACGTGGATCGGGAAGGGCGCCTTCGCCGCGAGAGAGTGTGCGTGAGCCAGGCTCGTCATGGGAGGAAAGAGAGCGGCCTGGACGGAGTCGCGCGCCGCGGACGGCTTCTTCAGCGCACGGAAGAACTCTTCCGTGGCCTTCAGGCCATGGTTCATCTTCCAGTTGCCTGCGATCAGCACTCCGCGAGGTTTCACGGCTGGGCTCACGAGAGGTTCGGGGAAACCGTGCGATTGAGGTCGCGACCGGTCAGCTTCAAGATCTCGATGCCCGGAAGGCCATTGCCTTCGAGGTACTCGAGGACCGCGCCACCGCCCGTCGACAGGTGGTCGAACTGGTCCGCGTACCCGGACTGTTTGATCGCGGAAACCGTGTCACCGCCACCGATGACCTTCACGGCCTTCACGCCGGCGACGGCCTTGGCGACTTCGAACGTTCCCTTGGAATACTCTTCGCGCTCGAACCAGCCCAGCGGGCCGTTCCAGAAGATCGTCCGGGCGTACTGGACGAACTCGCTGAAGCGAGCGATCGTCTTCGGGCCGATGTCGAAGCCCTGGTTCGTGTCCGGAGGGACGATCAGGGTGAGATCCCGCTTCTTCGCTTCCTTCATCACCGCGCGGGCCGCCTCGACGTCATCGGGCTTGGGCTGCTTGGCGCCCGAGGGCACCGTGTCGCCTTGGGCCGCCCAGAACGCGTGGGCCATCGCGCCGCCGATCAGGAGGGCGTCCACGCGGCGCATGAGCGATTCGATCGTCTTGATCTTGTCCGTCACCTTCGAGCCGCCGAGGATCGCGTAGAACGGCTTCTTCGGATCGTGAAGGAGCGGATCGAGGAACTTGAGCTCCTTCTCGATCAGGAAGCCCATGGCCTTCTTCTCGGCGAGCTGAGGGACGCCATAGGTCGACGCATGCTTGCGGTGCGCGGTGCCGAACGCGTCGGTCACGTAGATGCTCGCGAACTTCGAGAGCTTGCGCGCGAACTCGGGATCGTTCGCCTCTTCCCCCGCGTGGAAGCGCAGGTTCTCGAGCAGCAGCACCTGGCCGTTCTTCAGGCCCTGCGCCATCAGCTCGATGCCTTCGCCGACGCAGTCGTCGGCCAGGGTCACTTCCTGGCTCAGGAGCGCGGCGAGCCTGCGCGCCACGGGCTCGAGGGAATACTCGGGCTTCCTCTTTCCGTCGGGCCTGCCGAGGTGCGAGGCGAGGATCAGCTTCGCGCCCTTCTCGATCGCGTACTTGATGGTGGGAAGCGCCTCGACGATGCGGTTGTCGTCCTCGATGTGGCGCTCGCCGGCCGGATCCGGCTCGCTCAGCGGGACATTGAAGTCCAGCCGCATGAACACGGCCTTGCCCGTAAGCTCGAGCTCGGTGATCGAACGAATCGGAAGGGATGCGCCTTGTGGCCCGACGATCGCCACGTTAGCGGCCCTTTCTCGCCATGTGGATCGTCAGATCCAGCATGCGGGCCGAGAAGCCGGACTCGTTGTCGTACCAGGAAAGGACCTTCACGAAGTTGCCGTCGAGGACGGTCGTGCAGTCGAGGTCGACGGTGGAGCTCATGTCGTTGCCGTTGAAGTCGCACGAGACGAGCGGAGCTTCGGAAACGGCCAGGATGCCCTTCATCGCGCCGCGGGCGGCCTCACGGTATGCCTCATTGATCGTTTCCTTGGTCGCGGGCTTCTTGAGCTCGCCCGTGAAGTCGACGACGGAGACGTTCGGCGTCGGCACGCGAATCGAAAGGCCGTCGAGCTTTCCCTTCAGGTGCGGGAGCACGAGACCCACGGCCTTCGCGGCGCCCGTGGTCGTCGGGATCATCGACATCGCGGCGGCGCGCGCCCGGCGCAGGTCCTTGTGCGACAGATCGAGGAGCTGCTGGTCGTTGGTGTAGCTGTGGATGGTCATCATCGTTCCGCGATTCACGCCGAAGTGGTCGTCGAGGACCTTCACGAGCGGCGCGAGGCAGTTCGTCGTGCACGAAGCGTTCGATACGACCGTGTGCTTGGACGGATCGTACTGGTTCTCGTTCACGCCCATGCAGAGGGTGATGTCCGGGTCCTTCGAGGGAGCGGAGATGACGACTTTCTTCGCGCCACCCTTGAGGTGAAGCGCGGCCTTCTCGCGGTCGGTGAACACGCCCGTGCACTCATGCACGAACTCGGCTCCCCACTGGTTCCAGGGAAGAGCGGTCGGGTCTTTCTCGGCGGACAGCTTGATCTTGTGGCGGCCGACGATGAGGGTGCTGCCTTCGAGGCGGACGTCTTCCTTCAGCGTACCGTGGACGGAGTCGTACTTGAAAAGGTGAGCCATCGTCTCGGGCTTCGAGAGGTCGTTGATTCCGACGATCTCGACGTTCTCGCGAGCGAGCGCGAGGCGAGCTACTTTGCGACCGATTCTTCCGAAGCCATTGATACCGATTCTGATGGGTTGTGACATGCCCCGGGTATACTCCCGGGGCAGGTCGATTATCAAGCAATCAGGATCTGGATCGAGCGGGCTGCGCTTTCGTCGCGTCGAGATTCCGAAGGGCGTCAAACCGCACTTTTAGCGGGGCTTTTCGATAACCCGTCAGCCACGTTCCGAAGCGAAGCGTCGGCGTCTTCTGGCCCAGGGCCTCTGGCCAGAACAGCGTCGCCGTCACGGCCAACGGCGCGAGCCCGACGCTCCGGCAGCTGAGCTCGAGCGAGAGCGGATTGCCGGTCTCCTGCTCGAAGTTCGTGACCTCGCAGACGGCCTGGCACTGCCCCTTGGCGAAAAGCGTCGCCAGGGTAGGGACCTTGGCCTTCGACCCTGTCACGCGGATCTGCATCGGCGCGCCGTCGAGCGAGAAGCTCGCGTCGAGCTTGAGCTCGAGCGTTCGATGGGAACAGGCCGGAGCCGCCCGTGAGGCCGCCGCCGGGACGGCCGCCGCGCGGGCATCGTGCGTAGCCCAAAAGGCGGCAGCCAGGATGACCGCGGTCGCGAACAGGAAACGTTGAACTGGAACAGTATGGGAATCGGGGGCTTTCATGGATCCCTCCTTGGAAACGAGGCCTGGGAAAAGGAGGCCCGGACGGCCTCCGCGACGTCGTGTCGCTCCAGAGTGATATTTCAAGCCCTGTGCCGTGCGTTATGGTGTAGGCTACGCAACGATTTCACAGGGTTAGGCCGCGCCGTTTTGACGCTGGTGTCAGCCCTGGGCTCCTTTATTACCTGTTTTTTGCGAAGACTTGGCCCTGCCGGAGTGTGCTATGAAAAAGCGCCCTATGCGAAATACATCGGTCAGAAATCAGTTCACCGAAGAGCAGATCAAGCAGGTCGCGAAGGAGCGTCTCGAGCCTTCCAGCCTCGCTCTCATCGTTCTCAAGCAGGCTTTCTATGAGCAGAGGGCCCGGGTCCGCACGAAGATGAGCTTTCGCGAACGCGCGAACGAGGCCGCGGTCGAAGCCTACTGCGCGATGGACCTGAAGGAGTTCGATGGCATTAACGCACGCCAGCGGTGGGCGAACTGGCGGACCCTGCCCCGTAACCTGAGCGGGCGTCTCCCGGACCGGCCCGTCCGCGCCCTCGACCTCTGCTGTGGCGTCGGGCAGTCCACCGAGGTGCTGGCCTATTACCTACCCGCGGGCTCGCGAATCCTGGGACTGGAGTTCAATCCGCGCTTCGTCGAGATGGCCAGGCAGAGGCCGTATCTCGACCCCAAGGGCAACAAGGTCGACGTCGATTTCCGCGCTCAGTCCGTGCTGGAAACCTTCCGTGACGCCGATGGGATCCCCATCCCCGACGGCTCGGTCGACCTGGTGAACTCGTGCGGCGCCATCGGCCACCATTTCGACGCGGACGCGACCCGCGTCCTCGCGATCGAGGTCGAGCGCGTCGTCGGCGTCGGCGGCCTTGCCCTGATCGATTCCGGGCACAAGGGCACGAAGTCGAAGGACGTTATCCGGATCTTCGAGGCGCACGGCTTCGAGACCGTGAACCGCGCCAAGAGCTGCTTCGCCGACTGGAACCTCCAGATCTGCTTCCGCAAGAAGGCGTGACCGGATGCCCGCGCACGAGAAATCAGGAAGCGCGGTGCTCGAGCTTCTGGAGGACATCCGGAAGCTCATGCAGCTGAAGGGCGAGAACCCGTTCAAGGTTCGAGCCTACGACAAGGCCATCCAGGTTCTCTCGGGCAGGGAAGACATCGAGCAACGCGCGCGCGAGGGCACGCTGACCGAGCTCGAGGGCATCGGCAAGGGCATCGAGTCCGTCGTGAAGGAGTTCGTGCTCGAAGGCAAGGCCTCGAGCCGCGATGATCTGCGCGGCTCGCTCCCGGAAGGACTGCTGGAGCTCACCGCGCTACCGGGCCTGGGGCCGAAGAAGGCCATGATGCTGATCGACCAGCTCGGCATCCATTCGGTCGGCGAGCTCGAATACGCCTGCCGGGAGAACCGGCTCGTCGGGCTGACGGGCTTCGGCCCGAAAACCCAGGCCAAGATCCTCGACTCGATCGAGTTCCATCGCTCGACCGCCGGGCGAAAGCGCCTCGACGAGGCGCTGGAGGTGAGCGAGCAGCTACTGAAGACGCTCCGCAAGGCCGCGGGCGCGCACGAGGTCGCGGAGACGGGCGCGATCCGCCGCAAGCTCGAGACCATCGCCGAGCTCGATTACCTGGTCGAGGCGCCGGCCGGAAAGAAAGGCGAGGAGCTCCGGGCGAAGGTCGAGTCCGAGATCGCGAAGTTCCGGAAGACGAAGCTCGGCACCGCCGAGATCCGCGCGAGCTTCGCCGAGCGCGCGCGTTTCGGCTACGAGCTCGCGCGAACCACGGCCACCTTCGAGCACTGGAAGGCGCTCGGGGAGCCCAGGCCTTTCGACGCCGAGGACGAGAAGGCGTTCTACGCGAAGCTCAAGCTTCCCTGGATCCCTCCGGAAGCGCGCGAGACCGGGGAGGAAGTGGCCCTCGCCCGGAACGGGAAGCTCGACGAGCTTCTCCCCGTCGACGCCATCCAGGGCGTCTTCCACAACCACACGACGAGATCCGACGGGACTGGCACGCTCGAGCAGATGGTCGTGGGCGCGAAGAAGCTCGGCCTCAAGTACATCGGGATCTCCGACCACAGCCAGTCGGCGTTCTACGCTCAGGGGCTCAAGAAGGACGATCTCAAGGAGCAGGAGAGGGAAATCCGCGACCTTCAAGAAAAGCATCCGGAGATCCGGATCTTCTGGGGCATCGAGAGCGACATCCTGGCCGACGGGTCGCTCGACTATGATCCCGAGCTCCTGAAGCGGTTCGATTTCGTGATCGCGTCCATCCACTCCCGCTTCAAAATGGACCGCGAGGCGATGACCGACCGGATCCTGGCCGCCATCCGCAATCCTTGCACGAGGTTCGTCGGTCACATCACGGGAAGACTTCTGCTCGGGCGCAAGGGCTACGACGTCCACATGGAGAAGCTGATCGCGGCGGCCGCCGAACACGACGTCGCGATCGAGATCAACTCCCATCCGCATCGCCTCGACATCGATTGGCGCTGGGGACCCGAGCTCCGCAAGCGTGGGGCGAAGGTCTCGATCAATCCGGACGCGCACGAGGTCCAGGGCCTGGAGGATACGGCTTACGGAGTCACGATGGCGCGCAAGGCGCTCCTGCCCGCGGACTCCGTTGTCAACTCCTGGAAGCTCAAGGACGTCGAACGATGGCTCAAGCGAGGCTGACGCCGAAGCCGTCGAAGGAGCAGAAGCTTGCCGTCGAGATCCGGCGGATGGGGCAGATCCTCTCCATTCTCAAGCGTGAATACCCCGAGTCGAAGTGCAGCCTCGATCACCGGAACGCTTACGAGCTGATCATGGCCACCATCCTCTCCGCGCAGTGCACAGACGAGCGAGTGAACAAGGTCACACCCGCGCTTTTCAAGAAGTACCCGACGCCGAAGAAGATGGCCTCGGCTCCGCAGGAGGAAGTCGAGGAGCTGGTCCGCACGACTGGCTTCTTCCGAAGCAAGGCGAAGGCTCTTCGCGAGACTTCGCAGGCCATCGTCGAGAATCACGGCGGCGAGGTACCCGACACGCTCGAGGAGCTCGTCAAGCTGCGCGGCGTGGGCCGGAAGACGGCGAACGTCGTGCTGGGGAACGTCTTCGGGATACCGAGCCTCGTGGTCGACACGCATGTCGGCAGGCTGTCGCGGCGGCTGGGCTTCACGAAGTCCTCCGACCCCGTGAAGGTCGAGCTCGAGATGATGAAGATCGTCCCGCGCGAGGACTGGACCGACTACGCGCACTTGCTCATCAGCCATGGCCGCGCCGTCTGCACGGCGAAGAAGGCGTTCTGCTCACGCTGTCCGGTCAGCCGCTACTGCCCGAAGATCGGCGTGAACGCCTCGACCCAGGGTTAGGCTCAGGCCACCCGCGAGTCTTCCGGGACCACGTTGTAGAGGTTCATGCGCGAGCGGAGATCCGCGGGCAGGTGCTCGGCGATCTTCACCTTGAGCTCGCTCGGAAGGTCATGAAGAGCCGCCCAGAGGAAAGCCCGCGCCACCTCGTCGGCCAGCTCACGCATCTCCGCCGCGCCCATGTCGAGCTCGGTGCAGTCGAGCGCTCCGCGCGCGGTGTCCACGAACTCTGAGTAGCCCTGGAAGGCGCGCTCCGACTTCCGCGAGGCTTCGATCCCGCTGCGAAGAGGCCAGGAGTGGGCGGCGACGCTCGCCGGCAGCAGCTCGATCAAGCTCAGCGAGATATCCCGGGGCAGGCGGGCGATCATGAGGCTCGCCAGCCGCTCGGCGATGAACTGCGAGCAGCCGCGTGTCTGGGGACAGCAGGACTCGATCGCGACCTCCGCCGTGCGCAGCCAGTGGATCGACCGCTCCTGGGCGGGATTCGCCGAGCCGCCCGAGCCGATGTTGGCGTTCTGCCGTTGCTGCGCGCTGTGAGCGGGGTTGGATTCCTTCGAGCCGGGCACCAGGTTCAGATCGCGTTTCATCTCGACGCGATACTGCAATCACGGCGCCATGCCGCGGCGGGTACCCGCTTTGCACCCTCAAGCGTCATGGCCAAGAGAAAGGTGACCTACCTGCAGCGCACCGAACAACCGATGAACTGGTGGCGGGCCTTCCTGTGCGGAATGCTCGGCGCCGTGCTGCTGATGTCGATCATCAATATCTTCGCGGCGATGCAAGTGACCTCGTTCTCGCTCGAACTCTACATCGGCAGCCTCGTCGCGCAGACGCCTTACCCGCATCGCATCTGGATGGCCGGGTTCCTCGTGAACGCGCTCCTCGGAGGGATCTTCGGCTTCATGTACGCCTACTTCTTCGAATACGTCTTCAAGGAAGCGAACGCGCGCCGCGGAGTGTGGGTCGGCCTGATTCACGCGGTGGTCGCGGCGGTGGCGTTCTTCCCGTTCTTCCAGGTGGTGCACGAATTCTACGGCACGGGCGTCTACCGCGGCTTCGGCTTCTTCGGCTCGGGTCTCGGAGGCCAGACCGCGCTCATCCTGCTCTTCGGTCACCTGGCGTTCGGAGCGTCCGTCGGGCTCTTTTACGGTCCCGTGAGATCGGGACGCGTACGCGCCAGGTTCTTCGAGCCGGGCACTGTCGCAGCCCCGCTGAGCGACCCGGAAGCGATCAGGCCCGAAGACGACGCCGAGGACCGCGTCGCGGTCTGAGGCCGCGATCGATCAGGCCGCGGCTTCGGGCCGCAGCCCGGACATCGGCTCCTCGAGAGCGGCGACGAGCACCTGCTCGATCGACTCGACGAACACGAACCGCATGTCGCGCCTGACCTCCTCGGGCACGTCCACGAGGTCCTGCCGGTTGCGCTGAGGCAGGATGAAGGTCTTCATCCCCGCCCGATGCGCGGCGAGCACCTTCTCCTTGATCCCGCCGACCGGAAGCACCGCGCCCCTCAGGGTCACCTCGCCCGTCATCACGATGCCCGACGGCATCGGCTTTTCGAGCAGCAGGGAGCAGATCGCGGTGAAGATGGTCACCCCGGCGGAGGGGCCGTCCTTCGGGATCGCGCCGGCGGGCACGTGGATGTGGACGTCGAATTTCCCGAAATCGAACTCGCGGCGAAGCAGCGAGGCGGCCGTCCGCCGGGCGAGCGTGAGCGCGATGTGCGCCGACTCCTTCATCACCTCCCCGAGCTGGCCGGTGAGCGTGAGCACGCCTTTCCCGCCGGGTACCGCGGAAACCTCGACGAAGAGCAGGTCGCCTCCGTGGGGAGTCCAGGCCACGCCGGTCACCACTCCCGGCTTGAGGACGCGGTCGGGGACTTCGGCGAAGTAGCGCTCGGGGCCCAGCAGCGTCTCGAGCCGCTCGGCGCCGAGGTGGATCCTCGGGTGGGTGTCGGGCGATGTCGCCTGGTGATGGATGATCTCCTCGGCCGCCGAACGCATCAGGCTCGCGATCTTGCGCTGGAGCTCGCGGACGCCCGCTTCGCGCGTGTAATGGGAAATGACCCGGGAGAGCGTCTCGTCGGGCAGGTCGATCCACTCGGTCTTGAGCCCGTGCTCCTTGAGCTGCTTGGGCACGAGGTATCGCCGGGCGATGTGGAGTTTTTCCAGCGCCGTGTAGCCATTCACCTCGATGATCTCCATGCGGTCGCGAAGGGGCGGGGGAATGGTGTCCACGACGTTGGCCGTGGCCACGAAGAACACCTCCGACAGGTCGAACGGCATGTCGATGTAGTGGTCGGTGAACGACTTGTTCTGCTCGGGGTCGAGGACCTCGAGCATCGCGGCGGACGGATCCCCGTGGAAGTCGGCCCGCAGCTTGTCGATCTCGTCGAGCATCATCAGCGGGTTCTTCACGCCCACGCGCTTGATGCTCTGGATGACCCTTCCCGGCATCGCGCCCACGTAGGTGCGCCGGTGACCGCGGATCTCGGCTTCGTCTCGGACGCCGCCCAGCGACGCGCGCACGAACTTCCGCCCGAGCGCGCGGGCGATGGAATGTCCGAGCGAGGTCTTGCCGACTCCGGGGGGCCCGACGAGGCAGAGGATCGGGCCGTGAAGGTCGTTCTTCAGCTTGGCGACGGCCAGGAACTGCAGAATGCGCTTCTTCACCGTATCCAGGCCATAGTGATCGTCGTCGAGGATCTTCCGCGCCTCGGCGATGTCGATCTTCGCGTCCGATCGCCTGTTCCACGGCAGCGAGGCCACGAGCTCGATGTACGTCCGGAGCACGTGATACTCGGCCGCCGTCGGGGGCAGGCTCTTCAGCCGTTTGAGCTCCTCGCGCGCGTGCTTCGAGGCTTCCTCCGGCAGCTCGGCCTTGCGCAGCTTGTCCTCGAGCTCGTCGGTGTCCTCGTCCGGCTCGTCGCCGAGCTCGGTGCGGATGGTCCGAAGCTGCTCGCGAAGCAGGGCCTCCCGCTGCGCCTTGTTCAGGCGCTCGGACATCTTGTCGCGGATCTCGCGCTGCAGGCTCAGGATCTCGCGCTCCTTCTTCATGTAGTCGAGCAGGATCTCCATCCTCTTCTCGACCTCGATCGTTTCCAGCAGCTCCTGCTTCTGCTCGAGGCTGAGATTCAGGTAGGCCGCGCAGACGTTGCTCAGGTAGGCGGCGTCGTCGACCTTCTCGATCAGCTGGATCAGGGGCTCGGTGGTTCCCGGCAGGAGCTCCAGGATCTCGCGGGAAAGCGCCTTGAGATTGTAGAAAAGCGCCTCGTTGCGGACCGGGTCGCGGGGAAAGACGTCCGCGACGATCTCGCCCCGGGCGGTCAGATAGCCCTCGGGGCCGCTCTCGAAGCCCGATACCCTGAATCGGACCACCCCGGTCACGACGATCTGCCGTCCGCCGCTCTCGGCCTGGGTTGCGCTTTCCACTTTGCAGAGGGTGCCGATCCGATGGAGCTCGTCGGGGGTAGGGTCTCCCTGGGTCATGACCCTCTGGGAGATGATCAGGATCAGGTTGTCAGCGGCCAGGGAGCTTTCCAAGGCTTTCACGCTCTTGGGCCGGCCCACGACAAGCGGCATGGAGATCGAGGGGAAAAGCACCGCGTTCCGAATCGGGAGAACGGGCAGGGATGACGCGATAGGGTCCATACACCCTTCAGCAAGAGCAATTCATGCGCCGGTTGCGCGTCGGACGCGCCGCGTGCTAAACCCCCATCGAATATGACGCCCGATCAGCTCAAAGCCCGCCTGGAAACCCTTGCCCCCGGAACCAAAGCCGAAATCATCGACCTGACCGGGACGCAGGATCATTATCAGGCCATTATTGAATCGCCCGCTTTCGAGGGGAAGATGATGCTCGAGCAGCACCGGATGGTCTTCAAGCTGGTCCAGGCTGAAGTCGATTCAGGCGAGCTCCACGCCCTCACTCTCAAGACTTTTTCCAAACGCTAAAGAAAGGAATCCGCAACATGGCACACCCGCTCCGCTCCAAGATCGAAGACAAGGTGAAATCAGCGCCGGTCGTTATTTTCATGAAGGGCACGCCCGATTTCCCGCAGTGCGGGTTCTCCGCGCGCGCTTGCCAGGTGCTTCGCGCCGCGGGAGCGCCCAAGCTGGGTTACTTCGACGTGCTTTCGGATGATCCGATGTGGGACGCTTTGGAAGACTTCACGCAGTGGCCGACTGTCCCGCAGATCTTCATCAACGGTCAGTTCATCGGCGGCTGCGATATCGCGGTCGAGATGTTCGAACGGGGCGAGCTTCAGAAGCTGGTCTCGGGAGCGGCAGGCGCTCAACCGAGCGCAGGTCAGTAGCTGCGGAACGCGTTCTTCTTGCGTGCCTTACGGGCGCGCTCTTCGGAGACCTTGTTGGTCTTGCCAAGGAAGCGGGCAGGACCGGCCGAGGTCTTCTCAGCAGTTGCGCGATCGCGACGTTGTTTCTTGAACTTAGCTCCGAGTCTTCTTGCCATGGGTCCAACTTATGAAACGCAAGCTGACTGAAGTCAAGTCGAGTTCCTGGTCACGAGGACTGGCCCTGGCCAAGATGTCGGTCACGGCGGGAACTCAGGCGGCCTCGCACGCGATCGGGGGGCTTTTCGCCTCCGAAACTGAGAAGAACGAGCGTTTCAAGGCTCTCTTGAAGTCGCAGGCGGGGCTCCTGGCGCGCGAGCTGGGGCAGCTTAAAGGCAGCCTCATGAAGGCGGGCCAGATGCTCTCGGTGGTGGGCGAGCACCTGCTTCCGCCCGAGGTGAACGAGATCCTGAAGTCGCTCCAGAGCCAGTCGCCTCCGGTGGACTGGCCGGGCATCGAGAAGACGCTCAAGCGCAATCTGGGCGAGAAGCTCGCCCGGCTCCAGGTCGATCCCGAGCCCGTCGCCTCGGCCTCGCTCGGGCAGGTTCACCGGGCACGGACGACCGGCGGGGCCGGGGCGCCCGAGGGCGTCGAGCTCGCCCTGAAAGTCCAGTACCCCGGGGTCGACAAGGCCATCGAAGGCGATCTCAAGGCGCTTCGCTCCATCCTTTCGATCTCGAAGATCATTCCCAAGGGCCCGCGCTACGACGAGATGTTCCGCGAGGTCCGGCAGATGCTCCATCAGGAGGTCGATTACTCGCGCGAGCTGGAGTTCATCGAGACCTATCGGAAGAACATCGGTGATGACCCGCGGTACGTGATTCCGAGGACTTTTCCGGAATTCTCGACCCATCGGGTGCTGGCCATGTCGTACGAGCAGGGCGTCGCGATCGACTCGCCCGAGGTCGCGGCTCTCCCGCAGGAGCGGAAGAACGCGATCGCCGAGTCCTTCTTCGACCTCTACCTGCGCGAGCTGTTTCACTTCGGTATGGTCCAGACCGACGCTCATCTGGGCAATTTCCGGGTTCGCCTCGGCACGGGGGGTGCGCCCGACGCTCTCGTTCTTCTGGACTTCGGGGCGGTCAGGAAGGTTTCCAAGGCCTTTCTCGACCCCTATCACGTCATGCTGCGGGGCGTTTTCCATCGGAACGGCGCCCAGGCGCTCGAGGGGGCGACCGGAGCGGGCTTCCTGAAGGAAGACGACGAGCCGGAGCTCCGCGAGGCCTTCCTCAAGCTGCTGCTGATGATCGGCGAGCCCGTCGCTCCCGGGACCGGCGAGCTCGGCGGGTATGATTGGGCCTCGAGCGACCTTCCGCCGCGATTGGCCAAGGCGGGAACGGAGATCGCCGTCCTCTTCCGCCTGCGGCCCCCACCCCGGGAAGTGGTCTTCCTGGATCGCAAGCTCCCGGGGTTGTTTACGTTCATGACCGTTCTTCGGGCCCGGTTCGACGCTCGAAGGTTGCTCGAACGCTACGTCCAAGCTTAAGATCCAGTCTATGCCTACAGTTCTCCATCGCCTTTCGAAGTGGGCCGAAGCCACCCCTGACGCGGTCGCCCAGCGCTATAAGAAGGATGGGGCCTGGCGCCCGATCACCGCGCGCGAGTACATGGACCGGGTCTACTGGCTGGCGCTCTTCTTCCAGTCCAAGGGGATCACTTCGGCCGACATCGGCTGCATCCTGGCGTACAACTCGCCCGAGTGGGTGCACACGGAACTCGGCCTCGTCCTGTCGGGAGCCAAGTCGGCGGGCCTGTACCCGAACTCCACGCAGAAGGACATCCACTACATCCTGAACCACACCGAAGCGAAGATGCTCGCCGTTCAGGACGCCGCCTACTTCAAGAAAGTGGTCGAAGGGGGCACCGAGCTTCCTTCGCGAATCCAGTTCGTCCTCGTGTTCGACGGCGATACCTCGGTCTCGCCGAAAGCCATCGCGTACGCGCAGGCTCTCGAAGAAGGCAAGAAGCTCGCGGCCAAGCCGGGGGCCCCGTCGGTCGCGGATCTCCTGAAGAAGATCGATCCCATGGAAGGCGCCTTCCTGATCTACACGTCCGGCACGACGGGCAATCCCAAGGGCGCCGTGCTTTCGCACGACAACCTCGTCTACACGTCCGATCTCGCGTCGGGGTACTGGAAGCTTCCGTTCGCGCGCGGCTCGCTGTTCTCGTTCCTGCCGCTCTGCCACGTGGCCGAACAGCTCCAGAACGTCGGCGTCGGCATCTCGCAGCGGTACATGTCGAGCTACTGCACGAAGTTCGAGAACGTCGCCGCCGAGCTTCCGGAGGTCCAGCCCACGCTTCTTCTCTGCGTACCCCGGCTCTGGGAAAAGATGATGGAAGGCGTGCTCCACAAGGTCTCCCGGGCTCCGGCGCCGCGGAGGAAGCTCGCGAACTGGGCGCTCGCGGTCGGAGCGCGCGTCGCCGACGCCAAGTATTCGGGCCGGATGGCCAATCCGCTGGATCTCGTCCAGCTCAAGTTGGCCGACAAGCTCGTGCTCTCGAAGGTGCGGCATGCCCTGGGCCTCGGGAAGGCGGAAAAGCTCGCCTCGGGCGCGGCGGCTCTTCCCGCGCACGTGCAGAAGTGGTTCCGCGCGCTGGGCCTCGAGATCCTCGAGGACTTCGGCCAGACCGAGTCGACCGGCGTGATCTGCATGACCGAGATCGGCGTCGAGGGCGCGGGCACGGTCGGAAAGCCCGTTCCCGGCGTGGAGTTCAAGCTCGCCGACGACGGCGAGCTGCTCACCCGCGGGCGCCACGTGTTCAAGGGCTATTATAAGGATGACGCCGCGACGGCCGCGACGCTCAAGGACGGCTGGCTCTATACCGGCGACCTCGGCGAGTGGAACGAGCGCGGCCAGATCCGGATCCGCGGCCGCAAGAAGGAGATCCTCAAGACTTCCGGCGGAAAGATGATCGCCCCGCTTCCGATCGAGGAGAAGCTGAAGGCCGCCGCGGTGATCTCGCAGGTTTGCGTGGTCGGCGACGGGCGGAAGTACCTCTCGGCATTGATCACGCTCGCCGAGGGCGTCCTGAACGAGCTCAAGGAGAAGGGGCGGATCCCGAGCGGGCCCGCGTTCATGGACCAGAGTCACGAGGTCGTGCAGCAGCTCCAGATCGAGGTCGATCAGGTGAACGCCACGCTCGCGAGCTACGAGCAGATCAAGCGGGTCACCGTTCTCACGCGCGAGTTCTCGATCGTCGACGAGGAGATGACCCCGACGCTCAAGATGAAGCGCAACGTGATCGAGAAGCGCTTCCAGGACCTGATCGACAAGATGTACCACGGCGCCGGCGGCTGAGCGGGCGGTCCCGATGGGCGGTGCGAATCCCTTCGAGGCGGGCACGCGGAAGGTCATCCCCGCGGTGCTGATCTACCCGCGCTGGCGCGATCAGATCCTCATGATCCATCGCGACTCCGGCCGCCCGGGCGATTACCACGCAGGCAAGTGGAACGGGCTCGGCGGAAAGCTCGAGGCGGACGAGAGCCCGCTCGAGGCCGCCGTCCGCGAGCTCCGCGAGGAGTCGGGGCTCGAGCCGGGGCGCGAGGCGTTCCGTTCGCTGGGCGTCCTTCAGTTCCCCAACTTCAAGGCGCACAAGAGCGAGGATTGGGTGTGCTGGATCTATTCGGCCCGGATCGAGGGCGGGAGCGCGCCGAAGCCCGTCGCCACGCACGAGGGCTCGCTCCACTGGGTGCCCGCCGCCGATCTTCTGAAGCTGAATCTGTGGCCCGGCGACCGCGAGTTCATCCCGCACGTGCTCGCGGGGCGGCCTTTCGTCGGCACCAGTTGGTATCAGGGCGAGAAGCTCTTGCGCTCCGACATCGCGCCGCTTTGACGGAATTGGACGGAAACGGCGCGCCGGAAGCGGAGTCAGAATGCGTATCGGTCAGGTAGCTGTGGCGGCTGCGTTGCCCTGCGGAACATGCTTCGCTTCGCGACCGCATCCGAATCCGAAAACCAAACCGATACCGATTCCGATTCTGTTTCCGGTGCGCCGCCACCGCACAATCTTGGATCACGTCAGCTCAGTTGAAACGCCAAAAACAAAAAATAACCAATAATTTCAATGGTGACATGATCCGATTTTGGATCAGTTAGCCTGTTCCAACCCTCCTGCCGCGCGCTATTTCATTCGATACTGAATGTGCCCGCGATACATGAGTCAGCTCCCGCAGACGGGAAGAAGGAGATGAATAACGTGAGTAGAAAAAATACGATTCTTGGAACCGCCCTGGTCGGAGCGTTCCTCCTGACCGGATGCTTCGAGATCACCGACTCGAGCAACGTGAGCGCGAACGCCGTCCACCAGAGCTACCAGGTCTCTTACTCCGAGCAGGGCTCGGAGCTGAGGACCACGGCCTCGTTCGCCGTCGGCGGCGCGTTCGGCACGACGCTCAAGCTCGTCGAGCCGAGCCGCGTGTCGATGAACGGAGCTCCGCTTTCGCTCGAGCAGTTCCTGGGCGCGCACTACGTCGGTGCCTGGCGCGGGCAGGCGTTCTCGGCGCAGCACACCTGGACCTGGATCGACCAGGACGGAAAGGGCTATACGAACGCGGCGACCATCGTTCCCGTCACCATCACCTCGCGCCCGGACCGCGTCTCGCGCAACGGGACGTTCGAGATCCACATCAGCGGACAGCCCCTGGGCGGCGACGAGAGGCTCACGTTCGAGATCAGCCAGCAGATCGGCAACAGCTACAGCTGGAAGGCCATCGACGCCGTGATCGTCGGCTCCAACCGCGTGGTCGGCGATCTTCGCCCGCGCGCGGGCAGCACCGAGCCTACGGTTCAGGGCGGGACCGCGACAATCACGCTCGTTCGCACCCGCACGACGAACATCCAGCAGGGAACCGCCGAGGGCGGCAGCATCTCCGCTTCCTACCGCCCGCGCCCGTTCGGCGTGCAGGTCGTCGACTGAGGAGGGCGGATGAGGCGCGAGGCACTGGTCTATGCCGCGGTGATGGGGACGGTCTTCTATCTCGCTTCCGGTTGCGCGCGCGCGATCGGGGAGTGCGATCCGGAGACCGTCCACCAGACCTACGGGCTGACTTACTCCGAGCAGTCGCGAAGGATCTTCGCCACCGCTCTCTTTCAGGACGGGAGCGATCGCGGCGAGGCGATCCGGCTTCAGCGCTGGAGCCGCGTCCTCCTCGATGGCTTCGAGCTCGGCTGGCAGCCCTACCCGGGGATCCGGTATGAAGCGACCTGGGGGCAGGACCTGAAAAGCTCCTACGTCTTCGAGTGGCAGGATCCCGATGGCCGGAGCTACCGGAACTTCGCGCGAATCGTCCCCTTCCAGGTACTTTCAGTCTCTCCCCGCGTCTCCACCCGGGGCGTGATCA
Source organism: uncultured Bacteriovoracaceae bacterium (assembly GCA_964478745.1). Lineage (GTDB taxonomy): Bacteria > Bdellovibrionota > UBA1018 > UBA1018 > UBA1018 > CAYZKI01. Next base: position 3,421 of record CAYZKI010000006.1, on the reverse strand, counting down.
CCGTTCAGCTGGGCGGGCCGGCGATGGAGTCATCCGACATCTGGGCGGTCTGGATCGATCAGGGCGGGTGGGGAGCCGAGAAGTCGGCGCACCTGACCCCGCAGATCACGGGTCCGGGCGAGCTCTCGATCCGCCTGTGGTCGCCGGAAAACTGGCAGGCGATGACCCGCCTTCGCCCCGGCTTCGCGAGGCTTCGCGTGCTCCGGGGCCGCCGGGACCAGCTCCAGGACGCCACCCCGGGGGCTGGGGGAGTGATTCAAACCCTCTACGAGAGCCGCCATCACGACATCGAGATCGTGGACGAATAGGAACCGCCGGGGCCCCGTTGGTGTAACCAGGAAATTCCCTTGAAGGCACCAGTTATTGACGCGCTGCAAGCTGGCGTGCTACGGAGCGTCAAAACATCTATTTCAAGGGGAATTCCATGAAGAACGCGATTCTTGCGCTGGTCCTGTTCTTGGCGAGCCCTGCCTTCGCGGCAGGAGACGTCTACGATTGCGAAATGACTTTGGTCGAGACGGTGAACGTTCTCCACATCCAGTACACCCCGGATCCCGCCATCGACATCGACTACAAGAAGGGCGTTCCGGCCACGATGGTGACCTCGACCCGCGAGATCACCCCCGGCATCTTCACGGGCGACTTCTCGGCCCTCGACTACCACGCGGGCGAGGAGAACGGGAAAGGCACCGTGCTTTACACCGCCGAGTACCGGCACCCGAAGACGGTGTTCTCGTTCGCGACCGACCACTGCAACCCGAACCCGAACCCGCCGTACACCCATCAGTGCTACATCGATTTCACCGACGGCACGGGCAGCCTCCAGACCTTCGGCATGTCGGTCGACGGCATCCAGCCCAAGGACACGCTCGCTCCGAGCGGCGCGGAGTACTCCGTCTGGACGAACGGCTTCATCGACCAGAGCGACGACTCGCTCGAGCTTCAGCTCATGTTCACGCGCATGCACTTCGATGCCTCCGGCATGGTGATCAAGCAGGCCGTGGCCCGCGCGAACTTCGAGGACCGCCCGAACACGATCAAGCTCCTGGCCTCGACTTACACCGGCATGTCGAACGACGAGAACCCGGGCGACGAAAGCGAAGGCTCCTGGAAGTCCGACGACGTCGAGCTCTTCTGCCGGAAGCGCTGAGCGAGTTCTCTAGTCCGCGCCGCGCACTTGCGGCGCGGTCTTGGAGAACTTCAGCGTCTTGTAGTTCTCCTCGGCCCAGCGAAGGGCCCAGTCGCTCTTGAATAGAACCACGGGAAGGCCGTCGCGGTCCTGGAGGCTGCGGCTGTCTTCCCGGCGTTCGAAGAAATCCGAGTCGAAGCCCGTTCCTTCCACCCAGCGCGCGTGCACGAAGGGCATGCGCTCGATCTTCACGTCCACGCTGTACTCGGCCTTGAGCCGGTGCTGGAGCACCTCGAACTGGAGGCCGCCGACGGCGCCCAAGATCGGGTCCTTGTCGAGCAGTCCCGGCTGCCGGTAGACCTGCACGACGCCTTCCTCGGAAAGCTGGTCGAGGCCCTTCTTCAGCTGCTTGCGCTTCATCGGATCGAGGATGAGCACCGAGGCGAAGTGCTCGGGCGAGAAGCGCGGGACGCCCTCGTACTCGAACCTTCCGCTTTCGCAGAGCGTGTCGCCGATACGGAGGTCGCCCGACGTGTCGAGAAGCCCCACGATATCTCCCGGCCAGGCCTCCTCGATCACCACGCGCTCCTGCGCGAAGAAGTGAAGGGGGCGTGAAAGCTTGAAGTCCTTGTTCAGCCGCGCGTGTTTCGCGGTCATCCCGCGCGTGAACTTGCCCGAGCAGACACGCATGAACGCGACGCGGTCGCGGTGCGCGGGGTCCATGTTCGCCTGGATCTTGAAGATGAAGCCCGAGAACTTCTCGTTCGTCGGCAGGATCTCGCCCGCGGTCGACTTGCGCGCCGAGGGCGTGGGCGCGAGCTCGATGAACTTCTGGAGGAAGGCTTCGACGCCGAAGTTGTTCATGGCGCTGCCGAAGAAAACCGGCGTGAGCTGACCGGCGAGCACCTGCGCGTGGTCGAATGGGTCGCCCGCCATCTCGAGGAGCTCGAGCTCGGTCTTCATCTGCGTGTGGAGCTCGCGCGCTTCATCCATGTCCTTGCGCGCGCCGCCCAGCATCTCGAGGAACGCGGGGTCGTCGATGCCGTTGATCTTCTTCGCCGCGAGCCGGCCCTTCACGTTGGCCTCGCCCTCGGTCTGGAACATGAGGAACTCGCCTGAGCCGCGGTCATAGACGCCGCGGAAGCGGTCGCCGGTCCCGATCGGCCAGGTCATCGGGCAGGAGCGGATGCCGAGCACCTTCTCGAGCTCGTCGAGAAGATCGAGCGGATCGCGGCTGGGGCGATCGAGCTTGTTCATGAACGTGAAGATCGGGATGCCGCGCATGCGGCAGACCTCGAAGAGCTTGCGCGTCTGCGGCTCGACGCCCTTCGCGGCGTCGATGAGCATCACCGCCGCGTCGGCCGCGGTCAGCGTGCGGTAGGTGTCCTCGGAGAAGTCCTTGTGGCCCGGAGTATCGAGCAGGTTGATCTGGAAGCCCTTGTACTCGAACTGCAGAACGCTCGAGCTGATCGAGATCCCGCGCTGCTTCTCGATCTCCATCCAGTCGGAGGTCGTGTTGCGCTGGTTGGCCTTGGCGCGCACGGCGCCCGCCAGATGGATCGCCCCACCATAAAGGAGGAGCTTCTCCGTCAGGGTGGTCTTGCCGGCGTCCGGGTGCGAGATGATCGCGAAGGTCCGCCTGCGCTGAACTTCTTTCTCGAGCTGCTGCGACATAGAACTAACGGCACCATGCCCCATCCGTGTGCAGAAGGCCAGGGGAATCTCAACAGATTCGAGGGGTTACCTGAACCGGTCGGCAGTTTTTGCCCGGGGATTCGACTTTCCGCGACCTCTCGATCGCGAAACTCCCAAGCAGTTCAACCAAATAGCTCAAGCCTCGATGGCCTGTGGCCGAAAAGCTCGTTGGTGAACTCAAACCAAGGAACGTTTATGGAAATGAGATCGTTCAAATGGATGCTTCCCTTCGTGCTCGCGATCGGCATCGCGGCCGCGCCCGCGGCGATCGCCGAGACCTTCAAGCTCGAGAAGGGAGTCGTGAAATTCGACGTGCCTCGCGGATGGAACGCCGCTGAAGGCCTGTACGGGATGCCGCTCACTCTTCTCGGTGAGGAGAAGGAAGGCAAGCGCCCCGTCATTCTCGTCACCCCGACCGGCGTGAAGGACATCTCCTTCGACCAGGCCGCGGTCGCGAAGGAGCAGAAGGACTACGAGAACGGCCGCCGCCGCTGGCTGGCCTCGATCGGCGGAAGCCCCAAGACCTTCCGCAAGTACGAGACCGCGAAGTGGCCCGGCGCGAGCGAAGTCCACGCCTTCGGCTTCGACTACGAGTTC